>NZ_JBRREI010000024.1:0-68951 GCF_056760195.1 Stenotrophomonas sp. STEN020 | reverse complement strand
TCACCCCAACCCCTCTCCCGCACGCGGGAGAGGGGCTAGTGCACTAGCAGCTGACGCGATCCGAGCCCCTCTCCCGCGTGCGGGCGAGGGGGTGTGGTGAGGGCAGCTTCTAGCTGATAAAACCAAATGGAAGACAAAAAAAGCGCCGGCATGCCGGCGCTTTTTCCAAACTCAAACCCTTAAAAATCAGGCTTCCGGCGCAGCCGGTGCCACTGCTTCCACAGCGCCTGCAGCATCGTCTTCCAGCACCTCGTCCTCAGCCTCAAGCGAAGCATCCAGGCGTTCAACCGCCTGCAGCTTCTCGCCCTTGGACAGACGGATCAGGGTCACGCCCTGGGTGTTGCGGCCAACGCGCGAGATCTCCGAACCACGAGTGCGCACCAGCGTGCCACCGTCGGAAATCAACAACACTTCATCGCCGGTACCCAACAGCACTGCGCTGACCAACTTGCCGTTGCGCTCGCTGGTCTGGATGCCGATCACGCCCTGCGTGCCGCGACCCTTGCGCGGGTAATCCGCCAGCGGAGTGCGCTTGCCGTAGCCGTTTTCGGTCGCGGTCAGGATGTACTGCACGCCAGCATCGTCTGCAGCTTCGACGATCTCGCCGCCGTCCACTGCCACTTCCTCGACGCCGTTGTCCTCTTCGTTCTCATCATCGACGCCGCCAGCACTTTCGGCGACGATCAGGCTGACCACTTCCTCGCCCTTGGGCATCTTGATGCCACGCACGCCGGTAGCGGTACGGCCCATCGAACGGACCTTGTCTTCGCCGAAGCGAACGGTCTTGCCGTTGGAAGCAAACAGCACGATGTCGCGCTCACCATCGGTGAGGCCGACGCCGACCAGCGCGTCACCGTCATCGAGGTTGATGGCGATCTTGCCGCGCGCCAGACGGAACGCGAACTCGCTCAGCGGGGTCTTCTTGACCGTGCCGTTGCGGGTAGCGAAGAACACGAAGTGGTTTTCGTCGTACTCGCGCACCGGCAACACCGCCTGCACGCGTTCACCGCTCTCCAGCGCGATCCAGTTGATGATCGGGCGGCCACGTGCGTTGGAGCCGGCTTCCGGCAACTGATGCACCGGCAACCAGAACACCTTGCCCGAGCTGGTGAAGGTCAACAGGGTGTCATGGGTGTTGACCAGCCACAGCTGTTCGATCGAATCCTCGTCCTTGGTCGCTGCGGCACTGCGGCCACGACCACCGCGACGCTGTGCGCGGTAGGCACTGACCGGCTGACGCTTGACGTAACCGGCACGCGACAGCGTCACCACCACGTCTTCCGGCGCGATCAGATCGAGGATGTCCAGATCTTCTTCGCTGTGACGAATTTCGGTACGACGCGCGTCGCCGAACTCGGCGCGCACGCTTTCCAGCTCATCGCGGATGACCTGCAACAGCACATCCGGATTTTCCAGAATGCGGATCAGGCCAGCGATGACTTCCAGCAGCTGCTTGTATTCTTCGGTCAGCCTGTCCTGCTCCAGCCCGGTCAGGCGGTGCAGGCGCATTTCCAGAATCTGCGTGGCCTGGACTTCGCTGAGCTGGTAGTTGCCGTTGACCAGGCCAATACCCTTGGGCAGGTCTTCCGGACGCGAGGCCTCGGCACCTGCGGCGCCCAGCAACGCACCGACCAGACCGGGCTGCCACACCTTGGAGAGCATGCGCTCCTTGGCTTCAGCCGGATTGGCCGAGGTCTTGATCAACTCGATCATTTCATCGATGTTGGCCAAGGCAACGGTCAGGCCTTCCAACACGTGCGCACGCGCACGCGCCTTGCGCAGTTCAAAGATGGTGCGGCGGGTCACAACCTCACGGCGGTGGCGGATGAACGCCTCCAGCACTTCCTTGAGGTTCAACAGCTTCGGCCGGCCATCGACCAGCGCCACCATGTTGATGCCGAACACCGACTCCATCTGGGTCTGCTGGTAAAGGTTGTTGAGCACAACCTCGGCCGACTCGCCGCGCTTGATTTCGATGTAGATGCGCATGCCGTCCTTGTCGGACTCATCGCGCAGCTCGCTGATGCCTTCGAGCTTCTTTTCCTTGACCAGCTCGGCGATCTTCTCGATCAACCGCGCCTTGTTCACCTGGTACGGAATCTCAGTGACGATGATCGACTCGCGACCATTGTCAGCCACTTCGATATCAGCCTTGGCACGGATGCGTACGCGACCTCGGCCGGTGCGGTAACCGGCGATGATGCCGGCGGTGCCATTGATGATGCCGGCGGTGGGGAAATCCGGGCCCGGGATGTATTCCATCAGGCCATCAACGTCGATCGACGGATCGTCGATCAGCGCGATGCAGGCAGTGATGGCTTCGGTGAGGTTGTGCGGCGGAATATTGGTCGCCATGCCCACCGCAATACCGGCCGAACCGTTGACCAGCAGGTTCGGGAACCGGGTCGGCATGACCGTCGGCTCCAGTTCCTTTTCGTCGTAGTTGGGCTGGAAATCGACGGTTTCCTTGTCGATATCGGCCATCAGCTCATGCGTCAGGCGCGACATGCGGGCCTCGGTGTAACGCATTGCTGCTGCCGAGTCGCCGTCGACCGAACCGAAGTTACCTTGGCCGTCCACCAGCATGTAACGCAGCGAGAATGGCTGCGCCAAACGCACCAGCGCGTCGTAAACCGACTGATCGCCGTGCGGGTGGTACTTACCGATCACGTCACCGACGATACGCGCCGATTTGAAGTACGCCTTGTTGCTGTGAGCACCCAGCTCATTCATCGCAAACAGGACGCGGCGATGAACTGGCTTGAGGCCATCGCGGGCATCGGGGAGTGCGCGGCCGACGATCACGCTCATCGCGTAATCGAGGTAGCTCTTGCGCATCTCGTCTTCCAGGTTGACCTGGATGATTTCCTTGGCGTTTTCTGCCATTCGGGTTCCGTTGTCAGGTAGCGATCCCGTCCGCTGGCGGCGCCTTGACGGGCCGCCCTGCCGGAAACTCGGATCAACCTGCGGAGTCTACCACAAGGGTAGGTTTTTCACCGCCATTTAGGGTGCTTTTACCGGAAGAAATCAGGAACTTAGGGACAGCCATAGGGCAGTGCCGAGCCATGCTCGGCAGGGGCCTTACCGGCGCCCCGTGCGGGAGCGCCGTCAGCCGCAAAACCACAGCTCCAGCAGGCTGCAGTCCTCTTGACCATCAGCTTCGCGGCTTACGCCGCTCCCACAAGACAAAGGGCTCCCTGTAGAGCCGAGCCATGCTCGGTTGGAACCTTACCGGGCAAGCCACTGCCGAGCATGGCTCGGCACTACCTCCCACACATTCCCGGGAAAGCTCCTGCCGAGCATGGCTCGGCACTACCTCCCACACATTCCCGGGAAAGCTCCTGCCGAGCGTAGCTCGGCACTACCGGCTAGTCGTTGAATGCTGCGGCCATGGTGGTCAGATCCGGCTTCAGGATCACGCCGCGCTCGGTGACGATGGCGTCGATCAGCTCGCCCGGGGTCACGTCGAACACCGGATTCCAGGCGGCAATGCCCTCGGCCACAGTGCGTACACCGCCCACGCCGAACAGCTCGCCCGGGTCGCGCTGCTCGATCTCGATCTCGTCGCCATGGGCGGTGCCCATGTCCACGGTCGAAGACGGGGCGACCACCATGAACTTCACACCGTGATGGCGCGCGGCAATGGCCAGCTGGTAGGTGCCGATCTTGTTGGCGGTGTCGCCGTTGGCACAAATACGGTCAGCACCGACGATCACCCATTGCACCGCACCGGTCTTCATCAGGTGTGAGGCGGCCGAGTCGGCAATCAAGGTTGCATCGATTCCGTCCTGTTGCAGCTCCCAAACGGTCAGGCGTGCGCCCTGCAACCACGGCCGGGTCTCACCGGCAAATACCTTCGCAATACGCTCCTGCGCGACACCCGCGCGTATCACGCCCAAGGCAGTGCCGAAGCCGGCGGTGGCCAGCGAGCCGGTGTTGCAATGGGTCAGCACACCGCTACCCGGTGCGATCAAGGCCGCCCCCAAGGCGCCCATATGGCGATTGGCAGCCAGGTCCTCATCGGCGATTGCCTGGGCTTCAAGCGCAGCGACCAGCTTCCAGTCCGAACCGGCAGCGGCCAAAGCGCGGCGCATGCGCGCCAGCGCCCAGGCCAGGTTGACTGCAGTAGGACGCGAGGCATTGAGTCGATCCAAGGCCGGCGCCAACACCTGCAACGCTGCGGCGCCGTCATCGGCCTGCACTTCACGCGCGGCCAACACCACGCCCCAGGCTGCGGCGATACCGATGGCAGGCGCACCGCGCACGGTCAAAGCATGGATTGCTTCGGCAACCGCGTCGCTGTCATGGCACAGCACGTGCTCGACGATAAACGGCAGTTTGCGCTGATCCAGCAGCTCCAAGGCCTCGCCGGTCCAGCGGATCGGGCGGATATGGTCGTAACGGGCGTAATCAATGGCGGGGGTATCGTTCATCCGCCCATTGTAATCGGCGCTGCCCGGTGCGGACCAATAACATCGGATCAGCCAGCCCCCACTCAATCGGCTGAGAATTCGCCGCGGCAGCCCTTGTCCACCCAGATTCCATTGCGGTCCCAGCCCCAGCTGTCACCCTCCCGGCAGGCGGCTTTGGACAGCTGCTCCACCAGGGTCACCCGACGGGTCACGCTGACACCGCATTCGCGCCGCAGCTCCCCTTTGGACTCACAGATCACCCTGCGCGGGGTATCGACAAAGCCCGAGCCGTCCTCGGCACCAACCTCGAACAGGCCCTGACAACCACGACTGACCCAGATTTCCTTGCCGCTGTATCCCCAGCTGCGGCCTTCGCGGCACGGCAGCACCGACTGCTGCCGCAACAAGCGCACTGGCGCACCACGCAACACCACCGGACAGACTTCCGTCCGCCCTTTTGATTCGCAGCGCACCACGCGGCGCGTAGTGCGACTGGAGGCCTGCGGACGAGCAAATTCAGCGCTGCAGCCCTGGCTCACCCAAACCGCATTGCCTTCAACGCCCCAACTGGTCTCGCGGATGCAGTCGCGCCTGGACAGTTGCCGCACCAGTTGCACGCCAGCACTGGTATCCATCGGGCAGAACGTCCGCAACTGCTCACCCGATTCGCAGCGCACCACCTGCCGGTCCGCCGCTGTTGGCGCAGATTCCTGGGCTGCCAGTACTGTCGGCGCCAGCAATAGCAGCAAGCCGCAGACCCGCTTCATCAGACGCTCCCCTGTTCGGTCATGATGGATTCCGATGATCACACACTGCCTGAGTCATTGTGAGCAAAGCATTATCATCGGCGCTGCCAAGCTGCAGATCCATGATCGAGCGCAAACCAGCATCAGGCGTTGGCGAAATCAAACGCCAACACATCGCCGATGCGCGGCGTACCGGCCAAGGCCATCAGCAATCGGTCCACGCCAACCGCAACACCGGCGCAAGCAGGCAGCGACTGCAATGCAGCAAGAAATGCTTCATCCAAGGGCGGTTGTTCAGCTCCGCGCGCCGCCCGGATCGCCAGATCACGCTCGAAGCGCTGGCGCTGCTCGACCGCGTCGTTCAGCTCGTGATAGCCGTTGGCCAATTCAACCGGGCCCAGGTAAAGCTCAAAGCGTTCAGCCAATGGCGGAGCGCCCGGACGAATCTTCGCCAGTGCTGCCTGGCTGGCTGGCCAGTCGTGAATCACGGTAATGGCATCGACTGCGAACTGCGCTTGGATGCAATGGCTCATCAGCAGATCCAACCAGTCATCGCGGGTCAGGCCATCCGGCTGGATACCGACCTCGCCCAGACCTGCACGTAACTGCGCTTCGTTGGCCAGGAACGGATCCAGCGCCACCGCCTGGATGAACAGGTCGCGGTAGCTGACGATTCGCACCGATGCCGGCGGACGCCGCACCATCGCCAACGCCTGCTGTACCAGTGCGATGGTTTCATCGATCAGCCGATGATGATCCCAACCCACCCGATACCACTCCAGCATGGTGAACTCGGGATTGTGGCGACCACCGGCCTCACCGTTGCGGAACACCCGGCCCAGTTCATAGCAATCACCAACACCGGCAGCCAACAGCCGCTTGAGTGGATACTCCGGCGAAGTGCGCAGCCAGCGCTGTGGCGAACCGGCATCGACGTGACCGCTGAAGCGGGTCTGGAAGCCCTCGATGTTCGGCTCGGTATTGCCGGCAGCCGACATGATTGGCGTTTCCACTTCCAATACATCGCGCTCGGCAAAAAAGCCGCGGATCAATGCATTCAAGCGTGCGCGCTGACGTAGGGCTTCGATCACGAGTGCAAACGTCCAGAAGGCCCGTTCAATGACAAGGTCAGGATGTCGCGCTCATCGTCGCGGTAGCCGGCCGACAGATACAGCGACTTGGCCTTGGCATTGTGGTGATTCACCTCCAGCCGGATCACCGCCGCACCCTGCCCTGCGGCCCAGTCGCGAGCCAGCGCCAAGGCCTGCCGACCCCAGCCACGACCACGCGCTGCCGGGCCGAGATACAGCTCGTCCAACAATATGAAACGACCGCCCTGTTCGACGCTGAAGCACCAGCCCAGGGTGATATAGCCCACCACGCTGTCGCCATCGAGCAACAACAATGCCGCGCCGCAGCTCGGCTGTTCCAGCAGCGTGTGCAGGCCCGGCTCCACCCGTTCGGCGATATAGGGAATCTGGTCTTCCACATAGAAATCACGAACCATCGCGATCAGCTGTGGGAAGTCTTGCGGTTGCGCCAAGCGCGCCTTGATCTCACTCATGCCTGCTCTCCGTGCTCGGCGAGGAAGGCAAGCAGACGCGCCTCGTCCCATACTTCCACACCAAGCTCATTTGCCTTGTCCAACTTGGAGCCGGCTTCGGCGCCGGCCACCACGAAACTGGTTTTCTTCGAGACGCTGCCGGCGACCTTGGCGCCCAAGGCTTCCAGCTTGGCCTTGGCCTCGTCGCGGCCCATCTGCGTCAGCGTGCCTGTCAGCACCACCGTCTTGCCATCGAGCACACCGGCGACCTGCTGTTGTTGCACCGGCGTGATCGCCAGCAAACGCTCCAATGCTGCGCCAGCAGCGCTGAACAGCTGTGCATTGGCATCAACATTCAGCCACGCAACCAGGGCATTGGCGGTTTCCGCCGGTAGACCGGCGGTCATGAAGTTGTGCGCTTCTTCATCCAGAATCGCCGCCGTCGAACGGAACGCCTCCGCCAGCTGGCGCGCGCGTACCGGCGTGACCTTGGGAATCTCAAGATCCGCCAACAAGGTTGCCAGATTCAGATTGGCACGCAGCTTTGCATTGGGCGCGTGCGTATCGCTGATCTGCACGCCACGCTCCAACAATGCATCAATGGCCTGCTGGTTGCCCGGTTGTGCCATGAAGTGGCCAATCGAACGAGCCACTTCGCCACCGATGTCCGGCACGCGCTTGAACATCGGCCACGGCAGGTGACGGATCAACTCAAGATCACCGAACCATGCCGACAAGGCCTTGGCTGTGCTCTCGCCAACATGCTCGATACCCAACGCAAACAGCAAGCGCTCCAGCGTGGTGTTGCGGCTGGCGGCAATCGCGGCGATCAGGTTGTCGGCCCATTTGGTGGCGATCTTCTTGGTATTCCATTGGAAGCTGGCAGGCACCGACAAGGCCTGCGCACGCCACGACACATCGCCCGCATCCAGCTTGAGGATGCGATTGAGCGTGTCACCGCTGCCTTCGGGCTGCAGGTGCTGGCCGAGCTGCGAGGCGAGTGCTTCCGGCGAATCGGAATCCAGCGCCAGCTTCAGCACCAGCAGCTGATCGCGGTTGAGTGCATACAGATCGGCTACGCCGCGCACGATACCCGCATCAACCAGCACCTCGATGTACTTGTCGCCCAGCCCGTCGATATCCATCGCCTTGCGTGAGGCGAAGTGGGCAATGGCTTCCTTGCGCTGCGCCGGGCAGCTCAGCTCACCGGAGCAGCGCCACGCCGCCTCGCCTTCCTCGCGCACGATTTCCGAACCACACACCGGGCAGGCGCGCGGCATCTGCCACGGCGTCGTGCCTTCCGGGCGGCGATCAACAATGACGCTGACAACTTCCGGGATCACATCACCGGCACGGCGCACGATCACGGCATCGCCGACGCGCACGTCCAGGCGCGCGATCTGATCGGCGTTGTGCAGGGTGGCGTTGGTCACGACGACACCGGCCACGTGCACCGGCTTCAATCGTGCAACCGGTGTCGCTGCGCCGGTACGACCGATCTGGATCTCGATGGCTTCGACCGTGGTGGTCTGTTCCTGCGCCGGGAACTTATGCGCGATCGCCCAGCGTGGCGCACGTGCGACGAAGCCCATTTCCTGCTGACCCTCACGGTCATCGAGCTTGTAGACCACGCCATCGATGTCATAGGCCAGACCGTCACGGCGCTCGCCGATATCGCGGTAATACGCGAGCAGACCTTCGGCACCCTGCACCACCTTGCACAGATCGCTGACCGGGAAACCCCATTGCGCCAGCTGCGCCAAGGTTGCCGAATGCGTCTCGGGCAGTTCGCCACCGGACACTTCACCCAGCCCATAGGCGTAGAAACTCAAGGGACGTTGTGCACTGATCTTCGGATCAAGCTGGCGCAGCGAACCGGCCGCGCCATTGCGCGGATTGGCCAGCACCTTGCCACCATGCAGGCGCGCCTGCTCGTTGTAACGTTCGAAGTCGGCGCGCGGCATATAGACCTCACCCCGCACCTCCAACACCTCGGGCCAACCCTGACCACTCAGTTGCTGCGGAATGACCTTGATCTGGCGCAGATTGGCGCTGACGTCTTCGCCGGTGGCGCCGTCACCGCGGGTCGCGCCCTGCACGAACACGCCATTCTCGTAACGCAGGTTGATGGCCAGGCCGTCAAGCTTGGGCTCAGCGGAGAAAAGCAGTTCACGGCGATGCAGGCGCTCATCGATGCGGCGCACGAAGTCATGTACTTCGGCATCGCTGAAGGCGTTGCCCAGCGACAGCATCGGCACGGCATGCACGACTTCCGGGAACCGCGATGACGGCTTGCCACCGACCTGATGGCTGGGCGAGTCGGCACTGTCCAGTTCCGGATGCGCAGCTTCGAGCGCTTCCAGTTCGCGCATCAACCGGTCGTACTCGGCGTCCGGGATGATCTGCTCGTCGTGCTCGTGATAGGCACGCGAGGCGTCGGCCAGTTGCCGGCGGAGTTCGCTGATGCGCTGGGTGGCGGCGGTGTTTTGATTCATGCGGCGATTTTACCTGCGCGGAGTGTTTGCGCGGTAAAAGCGGGGTGCTTGTGATTGATGCTTGCTGCGAACAGCACCCCTCCCCGGCCCTCCCCTACGCTGCGCGCAAGGGAGGGGGAAGAGCTACGCCCCCTCCCTTTGCCGTAGGCAAGGGGAGGGTTGGGGAGGGGTAGCTCTTAAAGCTTTACCAACGCGGCGACTTGGTCAGCGGCGGCGCCTGATGCTGGCGGTCATACGCACGCAGATCATCGCGGATATGCGCGATGCGCTGGCGGCCCAGGGCATTGCGGCTGTCATCCAGCACCACGCCGTCGAGCAGTTCGCCCATGCGCTGCACGGTCGGTAGCATCTTTTCCCAGGCATCGAGCGCAGTCATCGGCGCCGGCAAGGTCAGAAAGAAAGCAATGGCCGGGGTTTCCATTTCGCGGATATTGCCCATGTCGAAACTGCCGGGCTTCATGATGCTGGCCATTGAGAAGATCGGGCCGCGCTCCGAATGCCCTTCCACCAGACGGTGGAACACATTCATGTAGCCAAAGACCAGACCGGTCTTCTCCGCCGCCACCACGATGTCCTCGCCACGCAGCACCTGCCCGGAACGGGCAGCCACGTACAGCGAGACGATCTTGTCGAAATCCTGGGTAGGCCGCTTGCCGAGCTCACTCAGATTGCCTTCGTCCACGTCAGGCAAGCCAAGCTCAGCCTGGGTCACGCCGTCGGCGGCTACACCGCCCTCGCCCACATCGGCGCCCGCAGCGCCCTCAGCACCGCCCAGCACCGGCTCGCGACGCGGTTGCTCAGCACCGGCCGGCTCCTTGCGCTTGCCTTGCGCCAGCCGCTTGGGCCGGCTGAAAAAGAAAATGGCCGCTACCAGCAAAACGCCGGCAACCAGAATGCCGATACGCAACAGTGCCGTGTCAGACATGCGCTGCAGTCTCCGGGTTAATCGTTCAGGTGGCTAAAGAATGGCACGTCAGGCCGCGCCCGCCAATCGGGCAGCCTCTTCAAGGTCAACACTGACCAGTCGGCTGACACCCGGCTCGCGCATCGTAACGCCCGACAACTGGTGCGCAGCCTCCATCGTCGCCTTGTTATGGCTGACGAACAGGAACTGCACCTTCTCGCTCATTTCCTTGACCATATTGGCCAGACGGCCGACGTTGGCTTCGTCCAACGGCGCGTCCACCTCGTCCAGCAGGCAGAACGGGGCCGGGTTGAGCTGGAAGATGGCAAACACCAGCGCCACCGCAGTCATCGCCTTCTCACCGCCGGACAGCAGCGAGATATTGGATACGCGTTTGCCCGGCGGGCGCGCCATGATGGTCACGCCGGTATCGAGCAGGTCTTCGCCGGTGAGTTCCAGGTAGGCATGACCGCCACCGAACAGGCGCGGATACAGCGCCTGCACGCCGGAGTTGACCCGGTCAAAGGTGTCCTTGAAGCGGCCGCGGGTTTCGCGGTCGATCTTGCGGATGGCGTCTTCCAGCGTTTCCAGCGCGGTGTTCAGATCGGTGTTCTGCGCGTCCAGATACTCCGAACGCTGCGACGCCTCACCGTATTCGTGGATCGCGGCCAGATTGACCGGCTCCAGCCGGCGCATGCGGCCGTCGATCTGGTGCACCGTCGATTCCCAGTCCGACAGGCGCGCATCTTCGGGCAGCGTATTGATCACGTCCTGCAGCACGAAGCCGGCCTTCTCCACCGCAGCCGACAGCTGCTCGGCACTGAGCACCAAGGCCTGCTGATCAAGCTTGCGCTGCGAAATACGCTCGCGCTGTGCCAGCGACTGTTCGTCGCGCTGATGGCGGGTCTGCTCCAGGCCACGCAACTCATGATCGATACCATCGAGCAAGGTACGCGCCTCGGCCAGCACGCGGTCGACGCGGACGCGCTCGGCCAATGCGTTCTGGTGCTCGGCTTCAAGGGTGTGGACCGGCGTGCCGCCTTCGTCCAGCTGCGAGTGCAGTTCGCCAAGGCGCGAGTCGAGCTGACCGCGTTGGCTGCCCATGCGCTCGAGCGCGTGGCTCAGCGAGCTGATCTGGGTACGCTGCGACTCCAGCGTCAAGGCCAGTGCATGCATGCTGTCGCGCACATTGCGCGCCGCATCTCGCGCCTGATCACGGGTATCACTCATCTGCCTGCGCTCGCTTTCCAGCGCATGCCGGGCCGACTCCAGGTCGCCCATGCTGGACACGGCCTCATCCAGTCGCAGGCGCGCCTCGGTGGCTTGCTCGCGACTGGCGTCCAGCGTTTCCAGCAGCTGCGCCAACTCGCCTTCGATACGTTCGATGCGCGTGCGCGTGGATTCCAATTTTCCTTGCTGGCTCTGCAGCTGCCCTGCCATCTCGGACCCGGCGCGATGCGCCTGATACAACGAGCGTTGCACGTCTTCGCGCTGCTGCTCGGCGGCCAATAGCTGATCACGCAAGCCAGCCAGCTGCTGCTCCAATGCAGCTTCACGTTCCTGCAGGGTTTCGATCTGCTCGCGCAAGGTAACAATCTCGCGCTCGCGCAGCAGTGCGCCCTGCTCGGCCGCACCGGAGCGCGACAAGCGCACCCAGCCCTGTCCCAGGCGCTCACCGCTACGGGTGATCACCGATTCGCTGTCACCCAGCTTGCGCTGCAGCTGCTGCGCTTGCGCCAGATCTTCAGCGCCATGCAGATGCGCCAGCAGGCGACGAATCGCCAGCGGCCCCTGTACTTTTGCCGCCAATGAGGTCGGCGCGAAATCGGCCTTGCCATCTGCACCTGCGACCAACGCAATGCGCCCTTCGCCCAGCTCAGCCAGCGCATCAACCAAGGATTCCGGTGCATCCACCAGCACGCCTTCGATCAGCTGCCCGAGCGCGCTTTCAACTGCGTTTTCCCAGCCGCCTTCAACGGTGATGCGTTCACCGACACGTGCGGCCGAATCCAGGCCGCGCGCCTTCAGCCATGCTGCCGCTGCGCCCTGTTCCTGGCCGAGTGCGGCTTGCTGCAGCGTCTCCAGCGAAGACAACCGACCGCGGGCGGACTGCGCCTGCTTACGTACATCAGCCAGCTCCGACTGCCCGGCACGCTGTTGCTCCTGCAGCGCCGCCACCGATTCCTTGCGCAGCTCCACCTGTGCACTCAAGGTTTCCAGCGCGGCCTTCTGGGTTTCGTGCTCCAGCTGCAGCTGCTCGAAGGCCTCGGCCAGCGCATCCAGATCCAGGCCGGCGCGCTCTGCCTGCAGTGCTTCGCGGCGGCGGTCGGCTTCGAGGACTTGTTTGTCCAGGTAATCCACGCGGGTACGCTCGACCTCGCCGGAGCGGGTCGCTTCGGAGGTGTTGCGGTTATGCGCTTCCCAACGCTGCTGCCAATCAGCCAACTTGGCCTCGGCCTCGCGCAGGGCTTCCTGGCGGATCTCGTTGTCTTCCTGCAACTGTTCCAGCTGCGGCTCGGCGTTCTCGACCGACTCACGCAGCACGATCAACTTGGCTTCATCGCCGCTGATGTGCTGGCCAAGCTCGGACAGCGCCTGACGGGTTTCATCGCGCGCCTTGTGCAAGCGCTGCGCCATTTCCCGCTGGTGGTGGATCTGCTGCTCAAGCCGCGCCAGGGTGCTGCCCACCTGGTACACATCGGCCTGTGCCTTGTTCAAACTCTCGGCCGCTTCTTCACGGCGCACGCGGCCGGTTTCAATCCGGCTCTCGGCATCGCGCTGTTCGGCGATCAGCTGCTGCAGCTTGGTCTCTTCGCGTGAAAGCGCCTCGCGCAGACCACCCAGGCGGCCATCAAGACCGCGGTATTCCAGCGCCTTCCATTCCGCATCCTTGACCCGGCGCTCTTCCTGCAGCGCCTGGTACTGCTCGGCCTGCCGCGCCTGGCGCTTCAAGTGCTCGAGCTGCTTGCCGATTTCTTCGCGCAGGTCGTTGAGCCGATCCAGATTCTCGCGGGTGTGGCGAATGCGGGTTTCGGTCTCCTTGCGGCGCTCCTTGTACTTGGAGATGCCGGCGGCTTCTTCCAGATACACGCGCAGGTCTTCCGGGCGTGCCTCGATGATCTGGCTGATCATGCCCTGCTCGATGATCGAGTAGCTGCGCGGGCCAAGCCCGGTGCCCAGGAACAGATCGGTGATATCGCGGCGGCGGCACTTGGTGCCGTTCAAATAATAGTTGCTGCTGCCATCACGGCTGACGGTGCGCTTGACCGAGATCTCGTTGAACGAGGCGTATTCACCGGAGATGGTGTGGTCGGCGTTGTCGAAGATAAGCTCCACCGTCGCCTGCGACACCGGCTTGCGTCCTGCCGAGCCGGAGAAGATCACGTCGGTCAACGAATCACCACGCAAGCGGCTGGCTGAGCTCTCGCCCATCACCCAGCGCACCGCATCGATGATGTTGGACTTGCCACAGCCATTGGGACCGACGACGCCGGTCATATTGGTTGGCAGGTGCAAGGTCGTGGGATCGACGAACGACTTGAAACCGGAGAGCTTGATCGTGGATAGACGCATGGAATCGGGCTGTTGGCGGACATCGGCAGCAACTGCCGATACCCGGAATGAGGTTCCGGAGGTTCCGTTCCCGCACTCAAGTCATTGATATTCCGTGGAATTCAACAGCCAAAGCACGGCACTGGCAACCGAGTATAGCGACACCCATGGCCGCCGGCGGCCAGACCAACCAGCCGGCCAAAAGAAACGGGCGCCTTGCGGCGCCCGTTCTTTACAACCAGTCCGGCAGAATCAAGCGTCGGCTTCGACGATGACCTTGACGGTGGTTTCCACATCGGCGTGCAGCTTGACGATGACGTCGAACTCGCCAACGTTGCGGAAAGCGCCTTCGCCCAGGATCACTTCGCTCTTGCTCAGCTCCAGGCCGGCAGCGGTGAAGGCTTCAGCGATATCGCGCGGGCCAACCGAACCGTACAGCTTGCCTTCGGTCGAAGCGTGCGCACCGATGGTGACGCTGGCGCCTTCGAACTTGGCAGCGCGGGCTTCGGCATCGTTGTGCGAGGCCTGGGCCTTGGCTTCGTACTCAGCACGCTTGGCTTCGAACTCGGCGATGTTGCTGGCGGTGGCCGGAACGGCCTTGCCCTGCGGCACGAGGAAGTTACGGCCGTAGCCCGGCTTCACGTCAACCAGGTCGCCCAGGCCGCCGAGGTTGGTCACTTTCTGGATAAGAATCAGCTTCATGGTGTAGCTCCGTTATTCGTTAGCGGCGCCAATGGCACCGCAACGCTTGCTGTCCGAATAGGACGGTGGGTACGGAAAATCCGGCCAAGGCCGGATTTCCTGTCGAGAATCCGCAGCGAGTGCGGATTCCTCCGAAAAATCGGATTAGACGTCGTGGTTGTCCGTGTACGGGATCAGAGCCAGGAAACGGGCGCGCTTGACGGCCGTAGCCAGCTGGCGCTGGTACTTGGACTTGGTGCCGGTCACGCGGCTCGGAACGATCTTGCCGTTCTCGGTCAGGTACTGACGCAGGGTGTTGAGATCCTTGTAATCGATCTCTTTCACGCCTTCAGCGGTGAACTTGCAGAACTTACGACGGCGGAAGAACTTGGACATGAAAGTGCTCCTTATTCAGCAGAAGCGGCGTCGTCGCCGGCTTCGTCATTGTTGGAAGATGCACCTTCTTCGTCGTCACGACGACGGCGCTCGCCACGCTCGGGCTTGTCACCCTTCTCGTCCTTGCTCTTCATGATCAGCGACTGCTCGGTGTCAGCCTCGTCACGCTTGATGACCAGGTTGCGCAGCACGGCGTCGTTGAAGCGGAAGCTCTCGGTCAGTTCGTTCAGAACTGCCTGGTCGGCTTCGATGTTCAGCAGAACATAGTGAGCCTTCACCAGGTTCTGGATCGGGTAAGCCAGCTGACGACGGCCCCAATCTTCCAGACGGTGGATGGTGCCGTTGCCGGCTTCGACCAGCGCCTTGTAGCGCTCGATCATGGCGGGGACCTGTTCGCTCTGGTCCGGGTGGACCAGGAACACGACTTCGTAATGACGACTCATGTTTTTATACCTTTCGGATATAGCCCTGACGGGCTGGACAGCCCCCCGCTGTGTATCGTGGTGGGGCAAGGGATCCTGCACTTGGAGCGCAGGAAGCCGGGCATTATCCACTGGAAGTGAACTGGAGGCAAGTTACCCCGGCCCGTGCAACACAGTATCCGGCGCTGGAGCAGACCTCGGCGGCTGCGGATGCTGCGTCGCAACAGTACACTATGTAACCGATTCCACGCCCTCCCCGGACCGCCCGACGTGAATTCCACGCTCTCCCTGGCAGCGCAGCTGACGCCGCGCCAGCGCACTTTCATTCTCATTGCGCTCTCACTGGGCGGTTTTGCCATCGGCACCAGCGAATTTGCCAGCATGGGCCTGATGCTGGAAATCAGCCGCGGCCTGGCAATCAGCGAAGCCCAGGTCGGTCACCTGATCAGCGCCTACGCCATCGGCGTGGTGGTCGGCGCACCACTACTGGCCTTTGCCGGCGCCAGCCTGCGCCGCCGCAGCCTGCTGCTGTGGCTGATGGGCTTCTACGCTATCGGCAACCTGGCCAGTGCACTGGCCCCGAGCTACCACACGATGCTGCTGGCGCGATTCGTCGCCGGCCTGCCGCACGGCGCCTATTTCGGCGTAGCCATGCTGGTCGCCGCTTCGATCAGCCCGCCGGAACAGCGCGGCGCCGCTGTCTCCAAGGTGCTGCTTGGCTTGTCCATCGCCATCCTGCTCGGCAACCCGCTGACCACCTGGCTGGGCCAGCAGTTCAACTGGCGCAGCGCCTTCGTGCTGGTGAGCCTGCTCGCCCTCGCCACGGTGACGATGGTCGCCCGGCAGTTGCCGGCAGACCCCAGCGAAGTCCGCACCTCGCCGATGCGTGAACTGCGCGCCTTCAATACCAGCCAGGTGTGGCTGGCACTGGCCATCGGCGCGATCGGCTTTGCCGGCATGTTCTGCGTATTCACCTACCTCGCACCAACCCTGGTCAATGTCACCGGCATCAATGAGCGCTGGATGCCGGTCGCGGTCGGCCTGTTCGGCGTCGGCGCGATCATCGGCAACGTTGCTGGCGGCAAGCTGGTCGACCGGTTGCAGTTCCGTGCCGCCGGCGTGCTGCTGGCATGGTCCATCGTCGTGCTGATGCTGTTCCCGCTGGCCGCGAACTCGGCCTGGGCAATGGTCCCGGCGATCATTGCCGTGGGCACGATGGGCGCGTTGGCCGTGGCCTTGCAGACCCGCCTGATGGACGCTGCCGGCGAGGCCCAGACCCTGGCTGCCGCTTCCAACCACGCCGCCTTCAATACCGCAAACGCCCTGGGCCCCTGGCTGGGTGGCATGGCGATTGGCGCTGGATACGGCCACGCCTCCACCGGCTATGTAGGCGCAGCGACCGCGGCAGTAGGCTTGTTGCTGTGGGGTATTGCGGTGACGTTGCAGCGCCGTCAGGGCGCACCCGCGCAATTGGCTGCCGACTAAGGTAGTGCCGAGCCATGCTCGGCAGGGGCTTTTCCCGCGAAGCCAGCCCGTAGTGCCGAGCCATGCTCGGCAGGAGCCTTATGCACAATCCCCGAAATCACCGGTAACGCTCCAGCCGAGCATGGCTCGGCTCTACAGAGAGCGCAGCATGCCTCAGCGGTGCATGTCGTCGGTTGTGAAGCTCTCGCCGCAGCCGCATTCGGCCGCTGCGTTGGGATTCCTGAAGGTGAAGGTCTCGCTCAGGCCCTGCTTGCCGAAGTCGATCTCAGTGCCATCCACCAGCGGCAGGCTCTGTGCGTCCACGTAGATGCGCACGCCGTCCTGCTCGAATACGGTGTCGCCCTCGCGCTCATCCTTGGCCAGGTCGGTGATGTGGCCCCAACCCGAGCAACCGGTGCGGGTCACGCCAAAACGCAGGCCAAGCGCACCCGGGGTGCCATTGACGAAGCGCTGCACGCGGGAATGGGCGATGGGGGTCAGATGAACAGCCATGGTGGGGCGACTCCAGCAGAATTACGGTCCAATTATAGATGTGGGCGGCCCGCCGGACTGCAAGCGTGGATAAATGCTCGCCTGCCCGGGTGTTGAACCGCTAAAATCTCGCATTCACAGATCGAGTCGATCAACAGAGGATTCAAGTCATGACGGTGGTCAGCGTTGCACACGCCCTTGCCGGGAAATTCCCGGAAGGCGGAGAAGTCACAGTCCGCGGGTGGGTCCGCACGGTGCGCGGCTCGGCTGGACTGGCCTTCGTCAACGTCAGCGATGGCTCGGGCTTTGCCCCGATCCAGGTCGTGGCCACCGAAGCCCTGTCCAATTTCGAAGACATCAAGAAACTGACCCCGAGCTGCTCGGTGATCGCCACCGGCACCCTGGTCAAGTCGCAGGGCAAGGGCCAGAGCTTCGAGATCCAGGCGCAGAGCCTTGAAATCGTCGGCTGGGTCGAAGACCCGCTGACCTACCCGATCCAGCCCAAGCCGATGTCGCCGGAGTTCCTGCGCGAAGTGGCGCACCTGCGCCCGCGCACCAACCTGTTCGGCGCGGTCACCCGTATCCGTGACTGCCTGTCCAAGGCCGTGCACCGTTACTTCCACGAGAACGGCTTCTACTGGATCAGCACGCCGATCGTCACCACCTCCGATGCCGAAGGTGCAGGCCAGATGTTCCGCGTCTCGACGCTGGACATGGCCAACCTGCCGCGCACCAGCGATGGCCAGATCGACTTCAGCCGTGACTTCTTCGGCAAGGAAACCTTCCTGACCGTGTCCGGCCAGCTCAACGTCGAGGCTTACTGCCTGGCACTGAGCAAGGTCTACACCTTCGGCCCGACCTTCCGCGCCGAAAACAGCCACACCACTCGCCACCTGGCCGAGTTCTGGATGGTGGAGCCGGAAATCGCCTTCGCCGACCTGGCCGAAAACGCGCGCGTGGCCGAAGAGTTCCTGAAGTACCTGTTCCGCGCCGTGCTCGACGAGCGCGCCGACGACATGGCCTTCATCGCCGAGCGCGTGCAGAAGGACGCCATCACCCGCCTGGAAGCCTTCGTCAACGCCCCGTTCGAACGCATCGAGTACACCGATGCGATCAGCCTGCTGCAGAAGTCCGGCAAGAAGTTCGACTACCCGGTCGAATGGGGCCTGGACCTGCAGACCGAGCACGAGCGCTGGCTGACCGAGGAACACGTTGGCCGCCCGGTGGTGGTGACCAACTACCCGGAACACTTCAAGGCCTTCTACATGCGCCTGAACGACGACGGCAAGACCGTCGCCGCGATGGACGTGCTGGCCCCGGGCATCGGCGAGATCATCGGCGGCAGCCAGCGCGAAGAGCGCCTGAACGTGCTCGACGCGCGCATGGCGCAGTTCGGCCTGGATCCGGACCACTACCAGTGGTACCGCGATTTCCGTCGCTACGGCTCGGTACCGCATGCTGGCTTCGGCCTGGGCTTCGAGCGCCTGGTGGTTTACGTCTGCGGCCTGTCCAACATCCGCGATGCAATCCCCTACCCGCGCGCACCGGGTTCGGCGGAGTACTGATTCATCTGATCCAGTAACAGGAGGCGGTGCCGTTGACCTTGTTCTTCGCTCTTTGCTTTGTCGGCGTGGCCATTGCCGGCCTCAGCGCCTTCCTGATTTTCTGGCCGTTGACGCTGGTCCATATCCGCGACCGGCATCCAGCGCTGGCGACCGAATTCGGTGCCGGCGCCTTTCTCAAACCAGAGTGCCTGCGCTGGCTGCTGGGGCGCGGCTTCACCACAATCGCCGACCGCTCGCTGTCCGGCTTGGCCACACCCGCCCGTATCGCCTTGCTGGTGATGCTCGGCGGGCTGGGCATGGCACTGCTGTTGTGGCTTTTTTCGCAGGTAATGAAATGACTGACTTCGAGAACACTCCTGACCAGTGGTGGTTGGCACAGCTCGGCGGCACCCTGATCTGGGCGCGCCTGCGGGTCCGCCCGGGCGGCACCGCCGAGATCCTGGACAGCGACGGCAACACGCTTAGCTACGACAGCGAAGACACCGCCCGCGCACAGCTGTTCGACGCCGAGTTCGTTGCCTTTGACGGCCTGGACGAAGAAGACGCACTGCATCGCGGCTTCTCGCTGCACGAAGTGGCACCGCCGCAAGGCGATGACGACAGCTTGCGCGAGCGCATGGTTCAACTGCTAGGCACCCGGGTCTAAGCACTCCGTGTTCGCCCAGCGCGTTTTTGTAGAGACCGACCTGCTCTGGCTGGACCGCCTGCTGGCGCGCGACCCGTTCGTGACCTTGCTGACCATAGGTGACGACGGACTGCCCGAACTGACCCGGCTGCCGGTGCTGTACCGGCGTGACGGGGACAAAGTTGAGCTGATCGGCCATTGGGCCAAGGCCAACAAGCAGTCGCGGCATAGCGGCCGCGCCAAGGTATTGGTCAACGGCCCGCAAGGCTATATCTCGGCCAGCTGGTATCCGGACAAGGAAAGCGCTGCGCGCGTCCCAACCTGGAACTACGCCGCCGCTGAACTTGTCGGTGAACTGCACAGCTTCGACGACACGGCGTCATTGGCTCAGCTGCTGTCGAACACCAGCAACTTCTTCGAGGCCAGCGTCGGTCAGGACTGGCAGTTTGATGCCAGCCTGGACGATCACGCCCCATCGCTGCGCGCCATCGTAGGCTTCCGCCTGGACGTGCAGCAGATCCAGATCAAGCTGAAACTGAGCCAGAACCACCCGCAGGCAAACCAGCTGGCGGTGATCGAGGCCCTGCGGGCCTTGGACACCTCCGATGCCCGCGAACTGGCGCAGTGGATGCAGCTGTATCGCAGTGAGCACGGCGACCAGTCTGATGCCTGAGCCGCGCCCCGTTTCCCGCGACGCTGCCGCGCAAGCGCGCAGCAGCGCCCTCCCCCTCAAGATCGCAAGGGAAGCTTCACCATGAAAGACATCCATAACCTGCTGCAGAAGAACCGCGAATGGGCGGACCGGATCGAGAAGGAAGATCCCGAGTTTTTCCATCAGCTTTCCAAGCAGCAGAGCCCCGAATACCTGTGGATCGGCTGTTCCGATTCGCGGGTACCGGCCAATCAGATCATCGGCATGGCGCCGGGCGAGATCTTCGTCCACCGCAACATTGCCAATGTGGTGGTGCATACCGACCTGAACTGCCTGAGCGTGATTCAGTACGCCGTGGATCAGCTCAAGATCAAGCACATCCTGATCGTCGGCCATTACGGCTGCGGCGGCGTGCATGCGGCCTTGAACAAGGTGCGCGTCGGCTTGGCTGACAACTGGCTGCGCCATGTCGGCGATGTTGCGCAGAAGCACGACGACATCCTGTCGCAGATCGACGACCCGGAACTGCGCCACGCGCGCCTGTGCGAGTTGAACGTGATCGAGCAGGTGGTCAACGCCTGCCGCTCGACCATCGTGCAGGACGCCTGGGCCCGCGGCCAAAAACTGATGGTGCACGGCTGGGTCTACAGCCTGCGCGACGGCCGGGTCAGCGAGATGGGAATCGACGTGGGTGCACCGGAGGAGTTGCAGCCGGCGTATGAGAAGGCGTTGTCGTTTGTGCCGCGGAAGGGCAAAAGGCATTGAGCTTGAAAGCCCCTCTCCCTGCGGGAGAGGGGTTGGGGTGAGGGTCGGTCCGCGCTCAAGGCACAACCGACCCTCATCCGCCCTACGGGCACCTTCTCCCAGTGGGAGAAGGGAACAGCAACTGCATCGCCACCACAAAGGCCCCGCATGCTCCCCCTACCCCTGAACCTGCTCGGCTGGATCGAAGAACACCGCCATCTCCTGAAGCCGCCGGTCGGCAACAAGATGATCGAGAACGGTGACTTCATCGTGATGGTGGTCGCCGGCCCCAACAGCCGCAACGACTACCACTGGGACGAAGGCCCGGAGTGGTTCTTCCAGCTCGAAGGCGAAATGGTGCTGCGCGTGCAGGAAGATGGCGCGGTGCGCGACATCCCGATCCGCGCCGGCGAGATTTTCCTGCTGCCGCCACGCGTGCCACATTCGCCGCAGCGCATGCCAGGCTCGATCGGCCTGGTGGTCGAGCGCAAGCGTCTGGACCATGAGCTCGATGGCTTCATGTGGTTCTGCCAGCAGTGCAATCACAAGCTGTACGAAGAGTTCTTCCATCTGAAGAACATCGAGACCGATCTGCCCAAGGTCTTCGACCGGTTCCACGCATCGACCGAACACCGTACCTGCACACAATGCGGGGCCGTGCATCCGCTGCCCAAACCAGCCACACCCGAGGTCTGAGCGGCCGGGCGCGGTTACACTGCGGGTACATCCTCGACGTGTCCGCACCGATGAACGAAACGCTGTCACCCGCTCACGCCACCGCACTTGATGCTGCCGATCCGCTGCGCCACCTGCGCAGTCAGTTCCTGATCCCGCAGCACCAGGGCACCGATCAAGCCTATTTCGTCGGCAACTCGCTGGGCCTGCAGCCACGCGGCGCCCAGGCGATGGTGCAGGAAGTGATGGATCAATGGGGGCGCATCGCCGTCGAAGGCCACTTCACCGGCCCGACGCAGTGGTTGAGCTATCACCGCCTGGTACGTGATTCGCTGGCCGGTGTGGTCGGCGCGCTGCCGCACGAAGTGGTGGCGATGAACACGCTGAGCGTGAACCTGCACCTGATGATGGTCAGCTTCTATCGGCCGAGCAGCGAACGCCCGGCGATTCTGATGGAAGCCGGCGCCTTCCCGACCGACCGCCATGCGGTCGAGGCACAGATCCGCTTCCATGGCTTCGATCCAGCCACCGATCTGATTGAAGTGCAGCCGGATGAAGCCAACGGCACCATCTCGATGCAGGCCATCGAACAGGCCATCAACGCGCACGGCAAGCGCGTCGCGCTGGTGCTGTGGCCAGGCGTGCAGTACCGCACCGGCCAGGTCTTCGATCTGTACGCGATCACCCGCCTGGCACGCGCGCAAGGCGCCAACATCGGCTTCGATCTCGCCCACTCGGTCGGCAACGTACCGTTGAACCTGCACGACGTCGCACCTGATTTCGCGGTGTGGTGCCATTACAAATATTTGAATGCCGGCCCGGGTGCGGTTGCTGGCGCCTTCGTGCACGAACGTCACGCCAAGGACACCTCACTGCCGCGCTTCGCCGGTTGGTGGGGCCATGAGCAGGCAACCCGCTTCCAGATGGCACCGGAGTTCGTCCCCGAATTGGGCGCCGAAGGCTGGCAGCTGAGCAATCCGCCGGTGCTCGGCCTTGCTCCACTGCGTGCATCGCTGGCGTTGTATGACGAGGCAGGCATGGACGCGCTGCGCACGAAGTCACTGAAGATCACCGGCTATCTGGAAACCATGGTGCGTGCGCGCCTAGACCATGTATTGCAGATCATCACCCCGGCCGAGCCCGAGCGCCGTGGCTGCCAGCTGTCGCTGCGCGTGGCCGGTGGCCGCGCACAGGGCCGCTCGCTGTTCGAGTACCTGCAATCGGTAGGCGTGCTTGGCGACTGGCGCGAGCCCGATGTCATCCGCATCTCGCCAACGCCTTTGTACAACCGCTACAGCGATGTCTACCGCTTCGTCGATGAAGTGGAAACCTGGGCTGGCGTCTGACCAACGGAATACTGTGAATTGAACACCCCCACCCCCCGCAGCCTCACCCTGATCGGCGCCGGCCTGGCCGGCTCCCTGCTCGCCATCCTGCTGTCGCGGCAGGGCTGGAAGATCACCATCTACGAACGTCGCGGCGATCCGCGCATCGCCGACTACGAGTCCGGCCGCTCGATAAATCTCGCACTGGCCGAACGTGGTCGCAATGCCTTGCGCCAGGCCGGCGTCGAGGACGAGGTGATGGCCAAGGCGGTGATGATGCGCGGGCGCATGGTGCATCCTCGCGAAGGCGCGGCCGACCTGCAGCGCTACGGACGCGATGACAGCGAAGTGATCTGGTCGGTGCACCGCAAGGACCTCAACACCACGCTGTTGCAGCTAGCCGAAGAAGCCGGTGCAACCGTGCATTTCCACCGCCGCCTGCACACTGTGGACTTCGACGCTGGCTATGCACGTTTCATCGATGACCGTGACGACCAGCCGCACGATATCCACTTCAATACCCCGCTGATTGGTGCCGATGGTGCCGGTTCGGCGCTGCGTGCGGCGATGAACCGCAAGCTACCGCTGGGCGAGCGCATCGAATTTCTCGATCATTCGTACAAGGAACTGGAGATTCCCCCGGCAGCAGATGGCAGCTTCCAGATCGAAGCCAATGCCCTGCACATCTGGCCGCGCGGCAACTACATGTGCATCGCGCTGCCCAACGACGAAGGCACGTTCACCGTCACCCTGTTCCTGCCCAATGAAGGTGAGCCTAGCTTCGCCACGGTGCGCAATGGTGCCGAAGCAGAGGCACTCTTCCAGCGCGACTTCGCTGATGCGCTGCCATTGATTCCGAACCTGCGCGCAGACTGGGACCAACATCCGCCGGGCCTGCTCGGCACGCTGTACCTGGAGCGCTGGCATCAGCGTGGCAAGGCGGTACTTATCGGCGATGCAGCGCATGCAATGGTGCCGTTCCACGGCCAAGGCATGAACTGCGCGTTCGAGGACTGCGTGGTACTGGCGCGCTGTCTGGCCGAACACCCCGGCACCGAAGAAGCTTTTGCCGCATTTGAAGCCGAACGCAAACCCAATGCTGCCGCCATCCAGCAGATGGCCTTGGACAACTATCTTGAGATGCGCGACCGCGTCGCCGATCCAAGCTACCTGCTGCAGCGCGAGCTGGAGCAGGCCTTGCAAACACGCTGGCCAACCCGCTTCGTACCGCATTACACGATGGTCACCTTCCTGCACACGCCGTACTCGGTTGCACTGGAGCGTACCCGTCTGCAGCAACGCATCCTTGCCGACGCAACCGCCGGCCACGACTCGCTGGAAAATATCGACTGGGCCGTGCTGGAGCAGATCGTCCATGCCCAGCTGCCGGTACTGGAAGGAGCGCACTGATGGCCGAGAGCTTCCTGTTTTACGACCTGGAAACCTTTGGCCAGGACCCGCGCCGCACCCGCATCGCCCAGTTCGCCGCGGTGCGCACCGACGCCAACCTGAAGGTCATCGACGAGCCGGTCAGCTTCTACGTCAAGCCTGCTGATGATCTGCTGCCCTCGCCGATTGCCACGCTGATCACCGGCATTACCCCGCAGCATGCGCTGGCCGAAGGCGTCAGCGAAGCCGAGGCCTTCGCCCGCATCAACGAGCTGATGAGCAAGCCGCAGACCTGCACGCTGGGCTATAACACGCTGCGCTTCGATGATGAGTTCGTACGTTACGGGCTATTCCGCAACTTCCACGATCCCTACGAGCGCGAATGGCGCAGCGGCAATTCGCGCTGGGATCTGCTCGACATGCTGCGGCTGGTGCACGCACTGCGCCCGGATGGCATCAACTGGCCCAAGCGCGAAGACGGCGCCACCTCGTTCAAACTCGAACACCTGGCGCTGGCCAACGATGTGCGCGAAGGCGACGCCCACGAGGCGCTGTCCGATGTCTACGCCACCATCGGCATGGCGCGGCGCTTCCGCGAAGCGCAGCCGCGCATGTGGGACTACGCATTGCGCCTACGCGACAAACGCTACGTCGGCAGCCTGCTCGACGTAGTGGCGATGGAGCCGGTGTTGCACATCTCGATGCGCTACCCGGCCAGCCGCCTGTGCGCTGCACCGGTGCTGCCGCTGGCCCGTCATCCGCACATCAACAACCGGGTGATCGTGTTCGATCTGGAAGGCGATATCGAGCCGCTGCTGGAGCTATCGGTCGAAGAGATCACCGCACGCCTGTACACCCGCGCCGCCGATCTGCCCGAGGGCCAGCAACGCATTCCGCTGAAGGAAGTACACCTCAACAAGGTGCCAGCACTGGTTGCGTGGAACCACCTGCGCGATGCCGACTTCGAGCGTCTTGCAATTGATCCGGCGGTGATTGAAGCCAAGGCCGAGAAGCTGCGTGCGCTGGCTCCGCAGCTGGCCGAGAAAGCCCGCCAGGTGTTTGCGCGTGAACGCACGAATGACGGCCCGGTCGATGCCGACGCCTCGCTGTACGACGGCTTCCTGGCTGAAGGCGACAAGGGCCTGCTCAGCAAGGTGCGCACCGCGCCGCCAGAAGCACTGGCCGAGCTGGAACAGCGCTTCCGCGATCCGCGCCTGCCCGAGCTGCTGTTCCGCTACCGCGCGCGCAACCATCCGCAAACCCTGGACGCGACCGCGCGCTCACGCTGGGATGCGTATCGTCAGCAGCGCTTCAATACCCCGGGCATGGCCGAGCAGACCTTGCCCGAGTACATCGCGCAGATCGCCGAATTGCGCGAAGAACACAAGGACAATCCGGCATCGCTGGCCCTGCTTGATGCATTGGACCAGTGGCGCCTTAGCCTGCAGGACACACCATGACCCAGTATTTCAGCGATGCCAGCTTCAAGTTCCTGCGAGCGCTGGCCCGCCACAACGACAAGACCTGGTTTGCCGAGCACAAGCAGCAGTACGAGGACCATGTACGCCAGCCCTTCCTGCGCCTGATCACCGACCTGCAGCCCGACCTGAGCGAAGTCAGCACGCACTTCCAGGCCGATCCGCGCACCGTCGGCGGCTCACTGTTCCGCATCTACCGTGACTCGCGCTTCTCCCACGACAAGGCACCCTACAAAACCTGGCAGGGTGCACGTCTGTTCCATGAGCGCCGCAAGCAGGTGCCGGCGCCGTCGTATTACATCCACCTGGCACCGGGCGAGAGCTTTGTTGGTGCTGGTATCTGGCACCCGGAACCGGACGTGCAACGTCGGCTGCGCCAGTTCATCCTCGACAACCCCGGCAGCTGGAAGGCGGCCGCGCATGCGCCGGCCACGCGCAAGCGCTACGAGTTCGAGAGCAGCGAGAAGCTGGTACGGCCACCGCGCGGCTTCCCGGCCGACTTCGAGTTCATCGACGACCTCAAGCACCGCAACTGGGTACTGTGGCGGTCGCTGGACGACGAGACGATGACCGGCCCGCGCCTGCGCCAGACCCTTGCCAAGGACCTGGCCGCGCTCGGTCCGTTCGTCGACTACCTGTGCGCCGCGCTGGACCTGGAATTCTGATTAGCGCGGACTTCACGCAAACCAACCCGGTTTGCGGCACGCTTGGCGGCAACCTTCGACAGGAAGCCGCCATGACCAGCATCCACCTGCAAGTCTGGATCGATGCGCCGCTGGCCACCGTCTACAGCGGCCTGGCCAGCGCCGAGGGACTGAGCCACTGGTGGATTCCGCACCAGCAGTCAGTGATCGACGGCGACACCGTGATCAGCCACAACCCTGGCTCCGGCCATGGCGTGGTAGCGCTGAAGGTGCTGGAGATCATCCCCGAGCGCTGCATCCGCTGGGAAGTGATCAGCCGCCACCCACCACAAAGCCCGGCCTCGGCCTGGACCGGTACCGAGATCCGTTTTGACCTGTCACGCCGTGCCAGCCCTGGCGTCTGGCGCGGTCTGCCGCATGAGGGCGAGCCGATGACGGTATTGGAATTCCACCATCTGGGCTGGAACGGCGACAGTGAATACCTGGGCTTCTGCAGCCAGGCCTGGGCCGAAACGCTGGTGATGCTGCGCCGTTGGGCCGAAGCACGCAGCCCCGCACACCCCTGATTTCGAGGACAGCAACGCAATGAAGAAGTGGATACTCGCCGCCGTCATCGCCATTGCGGTGCTACTGGCCGCTTACGTGATCGGCGGCCCCTATCTGGCAATCCGTGGCATAAGCCAGGCCATCGAACAGCGCGACACCGGCAAACTGGCACGCCACGTCGACTTCGGCGCCGTGCGGGTCAACATCAAGGCGCAGGTCAACGATTTCATCGTGCGCCGCGCCGGCAGCGACATGCAATCCAGTCTGTTCGGCCAGGTAGCACTAGGCATGGCCGGCAACCTGACCGGCGCCGGCGTCGATACCTTCGTCACCCCCTTGGGTATTGCCGCGCTGCTGCAGGGCGACAGTCTGTGGAAGCGGGCCATCGGCGACACCGTCGGCGGCGACACCTGGGCTCCGCCCTCCCCAGCCAAGCCGCTGGCCAATACCACCGGCCATTACGAATCGCTGTCGCGCTACACCGCCACCACGCACCTGGAAGATGGCCGCGAGGTCGTGTTCGTGCTCAGCCGCCAAGGGCTGCGCTGGCGGCTGACCAATATCGTGCTGCCACTGGGACAGGCGCCGGGCTGACCGGCGCCGGTTCCGTCAGGCAATCTTGCGCGGCGCTACGTCGACCTCGCTGTCAGCGAGGAAGGCATCCAGTGAATCATCCATCGCCTGCATCCAAGGCGTGTGATGCAGCGGGGCCAGTGTGCCGGTCAGCACCGAGCGGTAGCTGTAGTTGCGGTAGCCGAGGATGTCGTCCTTCTTGTCGTGCTTCCACTGCTTGAACAGCGTGGCCACGGCCTCGACGTTGAAGTCCGGATAGTCGGTGGCATCGAGCAGATCACGCACGTACCCGGTCTGGAAGTCGATGTCCTGCTCGGCCGAGGTCGTCGCCTCTTCGCGCGCCAACCAGGCTTCACTGTCAGCACGCATTGCATCGGTGGCCGGCAGCGCGATCCTGTCGAGGATCACATCGCGCGCATACCAGGCCTGTGCATCGAACATGTTGAAGGTGTAGTACTGGTCCTGCATGCCCAGGTAGATAAGCTTGGGGTTGTCGATCCAGAACACACCCTTGTACAGATCCGCCGGGTATAGACGGTTGCGGGTGCGCAGCGTCAACGCATCGGGCAGGAACGGGAAATGGTGCTGGTAGCCGGTGCACAGCACGATGGCATCCACGTCCTTGCTGCTGCCATCGATGAAGTGCGCGGTGTTGCCCTCGACTCGCTTCAACAAAGGCTTTTCTTCAAAAGCCGCCGGCCAGTCATAACCGGTAGCAGCACTGCGATAGCTGAAGGTCACTGACTTGGCGCCGCACTTGTAGCATTGCGTACCGATGTCCTCGGCCGAATAGCTGGAGCCCACCAGCAGCAGATCCTTGCCTGCGAATTCACAGGCATCGCGGAAATCGTGCGCGTGCAACACGCGGCCGGGGAAACGATCGACACCCTCGAAGAATGGCGCGTTCGGTGTGGAGAAATGCCCGGTGGCAACAATCACCCGATCGAACTCCTCGGTCAGCAGCTCGTCTTTCTTCAGGTCGCGGACGGTCACTGTGAAACGCTCGGTTTCTTCCGAGTAGTCGACCCACTGCACCGCCATGTTGAAGCGGATCTGATCACGCACGCCGCTCTTTTCGATGCGGCCCATGATGTAGTCGCGCAGCACGGCGCGTGGCGGATAGGAGGCGATCGGGCGGCCAAAATGCTCTTCGAAACTGTAGTCGGCAAACTCCAGCGCTTCCTTCGGGCCGTTCGACCAGAGATAGCGGTACATGCTGCCATGTACGGGTTCGCCATAAGCATCCAGCCCGGTACGCCATGTGTAGTTCCACATCCCGCCGAGATCGGTTTGCTTTTCGAAGCAGACGATCTCTGGCACTTCAGCCCCACCTCGACGGGCGGATTCAAAGGCACGAAGTTGCGCCAGGCCGCTTGGGCCGGCTCCAAGAATGGCGATACGCATGGTCATTCGGGTTGTTTCTCCTGTGTAGCTGCAGTCGCGTAAACACGACAGCACTGCGCAAGGGCGCGTTATGCGCCGTGCAGGAGAGACAATGCGTCCAGTCCCGCGCGGCGCGCGAAACACCCGGCCGCCACGCAAGGCAGCGCGAAAGGGATTGGCAGGTACATGACGCTACCGGTCGGGGAACAGGCCCCGCCCCTGGATCACCGGGTGGGTGCAGTGCGGGAGGGATCTGCTGCATTCGTGCAGATCAGGGCGCGGCAGGATTGCCGCTGGTTCAGCTGGGAACCCGCGAAAGCGCCTTCATCCTAGCATGCGACGCTTTTGTAGGAGCGGCGTAAGCCGCGAAGCCACAAATGTTGCTGAAGCGGCATTGGCTGCCATTGCAGGCAGCAAGCATTCGGTCTTGTCACCAGCTTCGCGGCTTACGCCGCTCCTACAAACAGCCGGGTTAATCCGGATTTGCTACCCCATGAGGCACATGACCAGCAGCAACGTGCTGCCTTGCGCTGTCGATGTTGTGCTGTGAATCATCAAAGAAGATGTCAGCACCAAACGCTTCCAGGAACGGCCCCTTGTGGCGTCCGCCGAGGAACAAAGCCTCATCCAGACGCACGCCCCATTCGCGCAGGGTACGGATTACGCGCTCGTGGGCTGGCGCCGAACGCGCGGTCACCAGCGCGGTACGGATGGGCGCTGCTTCGCCGGCCGGGAATGCGGCCTGCAAGGCATGCAACGCCGACAGGAAGTTGCGGAAAGGACCACCACTGAGCGGCTCGTGCGCACGCTCGCGTTCGTGGCGGCCGAATGCCTCCACGCCCTGCTCGCGCGAAATACGCTCGCTTTCGTCGCCAAAGATCACCGCGTCGCCATCAAAGGCGATGCGCAGCTGGGTCTTGGAACGACCGGTATCGGTGGCAGCAGCCGAAGCCGCCGCAACGTCCTGCGCACTCTGCGGCAGGATGGTCGCCGCAGCGACGCCGTTGACCAGCGCCCGCCGCACCGAATCCGGGTTGGCCGAAAGAAACAGATCCGTACCGAACGGTTTGACGTAAGGCCAGGTCGGCTCGCCTGCGGTGAAGGTGGCGCGCACGATATCCAGCTTGTAATGCTGGATGGAGTTGAAGATGCGCAGGCCGGTGTCAGCGGAATTGCGCGACAGCAGGATCACCTCGACGCGCGGAGTCTCTTCCGGCGCCCCGTCATTCAGCGCCAGCAGCTTGCGCACCACCGGGAACGCGACTCCGGGCTTGAGCACATCATCCTCGTGCGCCCGCTGGTAGGCGGCATAGGCCTCCAGACCTTCGCGTTCGAACAAGGCATGGCCTTCTTCGAGATCGAACAGTGCGCGCGAAGTAACCGCGACGGTGAGAAGCCGGGGAGTGTTGTCACCCATGGACGATGAACCCAATACGATCAAGGAACGGGACCCAGTCTACCCGGAAGCGGCCCCGCTGCTGCCATTGCGGCATTCAGACCATGAACTGCTCGCTGAGGATGCGCTCTTCCAGATTGTGCTCGGGGTCAAACAGCAAGGTCACCTGTCGCTCACGCGATTCGCGGATGGTCACTTCCACCACATCGCGGGTTTCATGCGAGTCGGCGGTCACGCTGACCGGACGTTTGTAAGGATCGAGCACGCGGAAACGCACTTCGGTCTCGGCCTTGAGGATGGCGCCACGCCAGCGCCGCGGCCGGTACGGGGCCAACGGGGTCAAGGCAATGGTGTTGGAGCCCAGCGGCAGGATCGGGCCGTGCGCCGAGTAGTTGTACGCGGTGCTGCCGGCGGGCGTGGAGACCAGCACGCCGTCGCAGATCAGTTCTTCCACCCGCTGCTGGCCATTGAGATCGATGCCGATATGTGCCGCCTGCCGGGTTTGCCGTAGCAGCGATACGTCGTTGTAGGCCAACGAGCCGGTGGTGGTGCCGGATTCGGTCTGCGCAATCATTTCCAACGGTCGCAGATAAGCCGGTTCGGCCAAGGCCAGGCGCTCGATCAGATCATCTTCGCGGTGGTGGTTCATCAGAAAGCCAACGGTGCCCAGCTTCATGCCGAATACCGGCTTGCCCTTGCCGCCGTGGCGATGCAGGGTCTGCAGCATGAAGCCGTCACCGCCGAGCGGGCAGATCACGTCCGCGTCTTCCGGGTTGTGATCGCCATAGCGGGCAGCCAGGCTGACACGGGCCTGCTGGGCAGTCTCGACGGTACTGGCGAGGAATGCGATTCGGGGGGACACGGGCGCGTCTTTTCGTTCGGCTTGGAGGGCGAGGATAACCTGCTGGTGCGTTGGCTGGTGCTTTCGTTTGCTTGGAAACTGAAGGCCAACGGCAAGAGCTTGCCCTCACCCCAACCCCTCTCCCGCACGCGGGAGAGGGGCTAGCATTCTACGAGCGCAAGCATTGCCTGCAACCGCAGCCTTAGCCCCTCTCCCGCTTGCGGGAGAGGGGCTAGCAATCTGCGAGCGCAAGCATTGCCTGCAACCGCAGCCTTAGCCCCTCTCCCGCTTGCGGGAAAGGGGCTAGCAATCTGCGAGCGCAAGCATTGCCTGCAACTGCAGCCTTAGCCCCTCTCCCGCTTGCGGGAGAGGGGTTGGGGTGAGGGCAAGCTCTTGCTTTCCCCAAAAGAAAACGGGCCCCAAAGGGCCCGTTCTCCAAAACCAAAAACCTACCGACTTAAGCGCCGTGCGCAGCCAGCTGACCCAAACGCTGCACCGCCACCGACACGGTCGGGTAGTCCAGCGTCTTCTGCTCAGCCAACTCAGCCAGCATCGCCAGGGTGAAACGCAGGCCGCTGTCATCACGGCCCAACCACGCAGCCACCTTGGCCTCTGCAGTCGCGCCCTTCATCGACAGCACCTGGCCAGCCAATACACGCTGATGCGCAGCCAGCTCGTCGCGCAGCACGCCACGGGCAACGGCATGCCAACGGCCGTTGACCTCCAGCGCATCAATCTGCTCGAACAGCCACGGCATCTGCAAGGCTTCGCCAAGGCGGAAGTGGACCTTGGACACGTCCACCGGCTTGAGCTTGCGCGGACGCGCCAGCTCAATGATGTCGAACGCCGGCTCCAGGAACTGCAGTTCGGACAGCTGCTGTGCCAATGCCGCCGGCAGACCCTTCTCCTTCCATGCCACAACGCTGGCCTCGTAGGCCGGACGCTGCGAATCAGGCAGCACGCCCGAGGCGACACGGATGTCGTTGAACGGGCCCTGGTAGCGGTCCACCGCGGCAGTGATGCCCGGCATCGCGCCCGGACGGGTCAGCAACCAACGCACGAACGAACGCTGCAGCTTCCAGATCACTTCCAGTGCGTCCACCTGCACTGCTTCCGGCAAGGTGCCGTCGAGCGCGTCGATCTGCGTCCACAGTGCACGTGCGTCCAGCGTTTCGCGGCTGATGGTGTAAGCCTTGGCGACCTCGGCCACGGTGCGGCCGGTGTCTTCCTGCATGCGCATCAAGAAGGTGGCGCCCATGCGGTTGATGGTCTGGTTGGTCACGGCCGTGGCGATGATTTCACGCTTCAGGCGGTGACGGTCCATCGCGTCGGCGTACTTCTTCTGCAGCGGCTGCGGGAAATAACGCAGCAGCTCCTTGGACAGGTACGGATCTTCCGGGATGTCCGACTCCAGCAGCTGCTGGAAGGCGACGATCTTGGAGTACGACAGCAGCACCGCCAGCTCCGGCCGGGTCAGGCCCTGGCCGCGCAGCTTGCGTGCCGACAGCTCGGCGTCGGACGGCAGGAACTCGATCTGGCGATCCAGCAAGCCCTGCTTCTCCAGCGTGCGGATGAAGTGCTGCTTGGAGCCCAGACGCTTGCTGCTCATCCGCTCCATCAGGCTCAGCGCCTGGTTCTGACGGTAGTTGTCCATCAGCACCAGCTCGCCGACTTCGTCGGTCATCGAGGCCAGCAGCTTGTTGCGCTGTTCCACGGTGAGCTTCTTGGCGCGCACCACGTCGTTGAGCAGGATCTTGATGTTGACTTCGTGATCGGAGGTATCAACACCGGCCGAGTTGTCGATGAAGTCGGTGTTGAGCAGCACGCCAACCTGTGCGGCCTCGATGCGGCCGAGCTGGGTCATGCCCAGGTTGCCGCCCTCGCCCACGATCTTGCAGCGCAGCTCGCCACCGTTGACGCGCAAGCCGTTGTTGGCGCGGTCGCCGACATCGGCATTGGTCTCGCTGGCCGACTTGACGTAGGTGCCGATGCCGCCGTTCCACAGCAGGTCAACCGGCGCCTTCAGCGCGGCATTGATCAGGTCGGTCGGGTTCATCGCCTTGATGCTGGCGTCGATGCCCAGTGCTTCACGCACTTCCGGGGTGATCTCGATCGACTTGAGCGAACGCGGATAGATGCCGCCGCCCTTGCTGATCAGCTTGCTGTCGTAGTCCGCCCAGCTCGAGCGCGGCACCTTGAACATGCGCGCGCGTTCCTTGAACGAGCTGGCAGCGGTCGGGTTCGGGTCGAGGAAGATGTGACGGTGATCGAAGGCACAGACCAGGCGGATCTTCTCGGACAGCAGCATGCCGTTGCCGAACACGTCGCCGGACATGTCGCCGACACCGACCACGGTGAAGTCCTGCTTCTGGCAGTCACGGCCCAGCGCACGGAAGTGGCGCTTGACCGATTCCCATGCACCACGCGCGGTGATGCCCATGCCCTTGTGGTCGTAACCAACCGAGCCACCGGAAGCAAACGCATCGTCCAACCAGAAACCGTGCGCACGGGCGATGCCGTTTGCGGTATCGGAGAACGTGGCGGTGCCCTTGTCGGCAGCGACCACCAGGTACGGATCGTCCATGTCATGACGCACTACGCCCTGCGGCGGCACGATCTTGTTGTTGACGATGTTGTCGGTGATGTCCAGCAGGCCGTTGATGAAGCGCTTGTAGCAGGCCACGCCTTCGGCAAACCAGGCATCACGATCCACCGACGGGTCCGGCAGCTGCTTGGCGAAGAAACCGCCCTTGGAGCCGACCGGCACGATCACGGTGTTCTTCACCATCTGTGCCTTGACCAGACCCAGCACCTCGGTGCGGAAGTCTTCGCGACGGTCCGACCAGCGCAGGCCGCCACGGGCAACCGGGCCGAAGCGCAGATGGGTACCTTCGACGCGCGGGCCGCACACGAAGATTTCGCGGTACGGGCGCGGCTTGGGCAGGTCCGGCACCTTGGCGGCGTCGAACTTGAAGCTGATGTAGTCGGCTGGGCCGCCATCGGCGCGCACGCCGTCCTTGCGCACCATGTAATAGCTGGTGCGCAGGGTGGCTTCGATCACGCCGATGAAGCTGCGCAGGATGCGGTCTTCGTCCAGGCTGGAGACGCCGTCGAGCAGCTTGATCAGCACTTCGTGGACCAGCGCCATGCGCGCTGCACGGTCGCTCTTGCGCGCCTTGACGACGCCGTCGAGCAGCTTGAGGGTGGCAGCATCGTCAGCGGCCAGCTGCTTGAACTGGGCCAGCTGCGCATCCAGCACTGCCTTGTCGGCCGACGGGGTCGGTTCGAAGCGGGCCTCGAACAGTTCCACGATCAGGCGTGCCAGCAGCGGGTAGCGGTTGAAGGTGCCTTCCACATAGGTCTGCGAGAACGGCACGCCGATCTGCAGCAGGTACTTGCAGTAACCACGCAGCATCGACACCTGGCGCCAATCCAGACCGGCGCCCAGCACCAGACGGTTGAAGCCGTCGTTCTCGGCATCGCCGTGCCAAACACGGGCGAAGGCATCGCTGAAGGAGGCATTGGCGCTGGCCGGATCGATCGCACCGATGGTGGACTCGACCTCGAAGTCCTGCACGTAGACCGGCGCTTCATCGACCATCAGCTTGTAGGGACGCTCGGCGATCACGCGCAGGCCCATGTTCTCCATCATCGGCAGCACGTCGGACAGCGGAATGTCTTCCAGCTGGCGGTACAGCTTCAGACGCAGGCCATCGACTTCGTCACGACGGATTGCCTGCAGGCTCAGACGCAGATCGTCCGGGCCGGTCAGGGCGTCCAGCTGGGCGACGTCGGCGGCAGCGATTTCAGCACTGGAGTCTTCGATGTAACCGGCCGGCAATGCCTTGCCGATACGCGAGGCAATGCGCAGGCCTTCAGCTTCGCCGTGGCTGCCGACCAGCGCTTCGCGCAGATCGTCCTGCCAGTTGCGCAGCACGTGGGCCAGGCGCTTCTCCATGCCTTCCACGTCCAGCTCCAGGCTCTCTCCTGCCTTCGGACGGACGATCAGGTGCACCTGGGCCAGCGGCGAATCACCGAGCACCACGCTGGAATCGACGTATTCGCCGTGCAGCGCGTCCTTGAGCATGTTTTCAACGCGCAGGCGAACGTCGGTGTTGAAGCGCTCGCGCGGCAGGAACACCAGCGCCGAGATGAAGCGGCTGAACTTGTCGCGACGCAGGAACAGGCGGCTACGCACGCGCTCCTGCAGGCCGAGCACGCCCATGGCGGTACGGAACAGCTCGTCCTCGCTGGACTGGAACAGTTCTTCGCGCGGCAGCGACTCCAGGATGTGGCGCAGGGCCTTGCCGCTGTGGCTGGACAGGCTCAGGCCCGAACGTGCCATCACGTTTTCATAGCGCTGGCGCACCAGCGGAATTTCCCACGGGCGGCGGTTGTAGGCACTGGAGGTGAACAGGCCGAGGAAGCGCTGTTCGCCGATGATCTTGCCCTTGGCGTCGAATTCCAGCACGCCGATGTAGTCCATGTAGCCGCCGCGGTGGATATGCGAACGGGCATTGGTCTTGGTCAGGATCAGTGCATCGTGCAGGCTGCTGGTGGCATTCAGGCCTTCAGCGGCCAGGCCCTTGACCGGGCGCGCGACCATCGTGTCCTTGCCACGCATCAGGCCCAGGCCGGTGCCGTTCTGGGCGACCAGCACTTCTTCCTTGCCCTTCTTCTCCACCTTGTATTCGCGGTAGCCGAAGAAGGTGAAATGGTTGTCGGCGGCCCAGCGCAGGAATTCCTGCGCCTCGGCACGCGAGGCCTTGCTGACCGGCAACGGACGCTTGCCCAGGTCGTCAGCCAGCGCCACTGCCTTGTCGGTCATCGGCTGCCAGTCATTGACGATGGCACGCACGTCTTCCACCGCACCACTGACGCGCTTGGCAACGGCATCCAGTGCATCGGCCGGCTGGCGGTCGATCTCCAGCAGCATCACCGATTCCAGCTTGCCCTCGCCCACGCCGCTGAGCTTGCCAGCCTTGTCGCGCGCGATGCTGATCACCGGATGGCCCAGCACATGCACGCCGATGCCCTGCTCGGCCAGCGCCAGCGTCACCGTGTCCACCAGGAACGGCATGTCATCGTTGACGATCTGCAGCACGGTATGTGCCGACTCCCAACCGTCGGCCTTCAGCGTCGGGTTGAACACCCGCACATTGGCCTTGCCCGGCTTGCGGGTGCGAGCGAACTCGAGCATGCCCGCAGCCAACACCGCCCAATCATCGGCCGAGTGCAGCGTGAACTCATCGGCTTCCATGCGCTTGTAGAAAGCCGTAGCAAAAGCCACTGCCTGCGCCTGCGCGGCCGCAGCGGGATAACGCTTCCGCAAGGCTGCAAATACCGATTCTAGCGAGAGGCCAGCTTCGGCGATGTTCTGCTTCACGGCTGGTTTGGATTTCGTCTTTACGGACTTGGCAGCACTGTTTTGCGATTTCATGGCAGAGCTTTGGGTGTTGCTCGTTTGGAGAAACCGCGATTGTATCGCTGGTAACAAAAAGAACCTTGCTGCAGGGCCGCATTATCTGCATCGCAATTTGCTGCCAAGCGACGGCGACAGCCACGGTTTTACTGATAGGCGATCAGCAGACAATGTCCGCCACCTGAATCTCATTCGCTCACCGGGCACAGTGAAAGGCGAATTACGTTGCGGCGTTTCTGTACTGGACGGTATAGTCCACCGCTTATGCAAACCCCTTCTGCCACCCCCGCGCCAACAGACGCGCGTGACCAACGCGTGCTCGAAGCTGTGCGTGAGCTATTGGCCAAACAAGGCATACGCCTGAGTATGGATTCGATAGCGGCAGCAGCGGGTTGTTCCAAGCAGACGCTCTACAGCCGCTACGGCAGCAAGCGTGAGCTGTTGCGGCAGGCGATGCAGCTGCATGTGTCCAACGCGACCGCAGCGTTATCCGTATGTGAAGACAAACCACTGCACGACACCGTGCTCGACTTTGCCATCGGCTATCTAGAGCATCGCAACAAACCCAACGTCCGCCGCACCGCGCAGCTGATCGGAGCCAGCGTCCATGAGTTCCGCGACGAGGCGCAGTTCATGTACCAGGGAAGCAACGAAGCCCTCCGCAACCATGTTGCTGAATGGATGCAAACCGAAATGCAACGTGGTCGCCTCAAGCATGACGACCCGCAGTTCATGGCCGAGCTGCTGATCAGCATGATTGCTGGCCAGGATTTTGAACGACAGCGCTTTCACACCCCTTACCGCGATGATCCACAACAGCGTCGCCGCTGGGCCGAATTTGCCACCGACGGCTTCCTACGTGCCTTTGCCTGCACGTACCAAGCCGCCGCAGCTCCAAATAAAAACAACACCCGGAGTTTCTCCTGATGACCGCCCCACTGCGTCTTCTCGCTCTCACCTGTGCAGCGACACTGAGCCTTGCCGCCTGTAAAAAACCGCAGGAGCAAGCCGCACCTCCCCCGCAGGAGGTCGGCGTAGTCGACGCCAAACCGCAGACCCTGCCGTTGCAGCGTGAACTGGTCGGCCGTCTGTCGCCGTTCCGTTCTGCCGACGTCCGCGCCCGCGTGGCCGGCGTGCTGCAGAAGCGCGTCTATGAAGAAGGCAGTGCGGTCAAGGAAGGCCAGGTGCTGTTCCTGATCGATCCGGCACCGCTGCAGGCCTCGCTGGCATCAGCGGAAGGTGCACTGGCTTCGGCCCGCGCCACTTACGCCAACGCCCGCGCCACTGCCAACCGCGCCCGTTCGCTGGCACCGCAGAGCTATGTGTCCAAGTCCGACCTGGACAGTGCGGAGGCCGCCGAGCGTTCCTCTGCCGCCGCCGTACAGCAGGCCGAAGCCGCGGTCACCACCGCCCGCATCAACCTCGGCTATGCCCGCGTCACCGCGCCGATTGCTGGCCAGGCTGGCAAGCAGCAGGTCACCGAGGGCGCACTGGTCGGCCAGGGTGATGTAACCCTGCTGACCACTGTCGACCAGATCGATCCGCTGTATGTGAACTTCTCGATGACCGCCGACGAACTGAGCCTGCTGCGCGCAGCCCAGGACAAGGGCGCGGTGGCGTTGGCCGGCGACGGCAAGACCACCGTGCAGGTCAACCTACCCGATGGCAGCGCCTATGCCCACGAAGGCACCTTGGACTTCTCCTCGACCACGGTTGATCCGGCCACCGGCACGGTGTCGCTGCGCGCGCAGCTGCCCAACCCGGACCACATCCTGCTGCCGGGTTCGTTCGTCAGCTTCAAGGCCAACCTGGGCGAGCGCCACAATGCCTTCCTGGTTCCGCAGCAGGCCGTGCAGCGTGATACCCAGGGCGGCTACGTGCTGATCGTCGGCAAGGACGGCAAGGTCGTGCGCAAGAACGTCGCCCTGGACAACCAGCAGGGCGGCAACTGGCTGGTCTCCTCCGGCCTGGCTGCTGGCGACCAGATCATTGTTTCGGGCGTGCAGAAGGTCAAGGAAGGCGCACCGGCCACGGCCAAGCCATGGCAGCCCGAAGCTGCCAAGCCCGCCGCTGGCGCGCCTGCGGCAGCACCGGCAAAGAAGGAATAACGGGACTCCGTCATGCCTAAATTTTTCATCGAGCATCCCGTCTTCGCCTGGGTGGTGGCGATCCTGATCTCGCTTGGCGGCGTCATCTCGATCCTCAACCTGGGTATCGAGTCCTATCCCAGCGTGGCGCCACCGCAGGTGACCGTCACCGCCAACTACCCGGGCGCCAGTGCGTCCACCGCGGAAAAATCGGTCACCCAGGTGATCGAGCAGCAGCTGACCGGCATCGACAACCTGATGTACTTCAGTTCGTCGTCGTCATCGACCGGCCGCGTCACCATCACCCTGACCTTCGACAGCGGCACCGATGCCGATATCGCCCAGGTGCAGGTGCAGAACAAGGTGTCGCTGGCGACCCCGCGTCTGCCCTCGGAAGTGACCAAGCAGGGTGTGGTGGTGGCCAAGGCCAACGCCGGCTTCCTGATGGCCATCGGCGTACGTTCGGATGACGGCACGGTCGACCGCGATGCGCTGAACGACATCGTCGGTGCGCGCGTGCTGGAACAGGTTTCGCGTGTCCCCGGCGTCGGCAGCACCCAGCAGTTCGGCTCCGAGTACGCCATGCGCGTATGGCTGAACCCGGAAAAGCTGCAGGGCTATCACCTGTCGGCAACCGATGTGTACAACGCCATCGGCACCCAGAACCTGCAGTTCGCTGCCGGTTCGGTGGGTGGCGACCCCGCGCCCAACGGCCAGGCTTTCACCGCCACCGTTGCCGCCGAAGGCCGTTACAGCTCGCCGGAGGAGTTCGAGAACACCATCCTGCGGGCCAACAATGACGGCAGCGTGGTCAAGCTCAAGGACGTTGCCAAGGTCTCCTTCGGTGCGTCCAACTATGGCTTCGACACCAAGTACAACGGCAAGCCGGTGGCAGTGTTCGCCATCCAGCTGCTGCCGGGTGCGAACGCACTGGATGTGTCTGAAGCCGTCCGCGCGAAGATGGACGAACTTGCGCCGAGCTTCCCGCCCGGCGTGAGCTGGTTCACCCCGTACGACAGCACCACCTTCGTCACCATCTCGATCGAGGAAGTGGTCCACACCCTGGTCGAAGCCATCATCCTGGTGTTCCTGGTGATGCTGGTGTTCCTGCAGAACTTCCGCGCCACCATCATCCCCACCCTGGTCATCCCGGTTGCCCTGCTCGGCACCTTCATGGGCATGCTGGCGATCGGCTTCACCATCAACCAGCTGACCCTGTTCGCGATGGTGCTGGCAATCGGCATCGTGGTCGATGACGCCATCGTCGTCATCGAAAACGTCGAACGCATCATGACCGAGGAAAAGCTCGATCCGAAGCCGGCCACGCAGAAAGCCATGGGCCAGATCACCGGCGCCGTGGTGGCCATCACCGTGGTGCTGGCGGCGGTGTTCATTCCGTCTGCCCTGCAGCCGGGTGCCTCGGGTGAGATCTACAAGCAGTTCGCCTTGACCATCGCCATGGCGATGGCGTTCTCCGCCCTGCTCGCGCTGACCTTTACCCCGGCGCTGTGTGCGGCCTTCCTCAAGCCCACCCACAACGACAACCCGAACTGGGTCTACCGCACCTTCAACAAGTACTACGGCAAGCTGGAAAAGAGCTATGTCGGCACAGTTGGTGGCGTCATCAAGCACGCCCCGCGCTGGCTGATGGTGTTCGCCCTGCTACTGGTGCTGTGCGGCTTCCTGTTCACCCGTCTGCCGGGCAGCTTCCTGCCGGAAGAAGACCAGGGCTATGCACTGGCCATCGTGCAGTTGCCGCCGGGTGCTACCAAGACCCGTACCAGCGCCGTGTTCGATCAGCTGCTGGGTACCTTGCAGGACGAGGAAGCCTTTGAAGGCCTGATGCAGATCACCGGCTTCAGTTTCATCGGTGCCGGCGAGAACGTGGGCATGGCCTTCGTCCGCCTCAAGGACTGGGATGAGCGCAAGGAAACCGCGCCCGAGTTCATCCAGAAAATGAACAAGAAGGCCTACGGCATCAAGGATGCGCAGATCTTCTTCGTCAACCTGCCGACCGTGCAGGGTCTGGGTCAGTTCGGCGGCTTCGACATGTGGCTGCAGGACCGTACCGGCGCAGGCCAGGACGCCTTGATGGATGCGCGCAACACCTTGTTAGGAGCAGCCAGCCAGGACAAATCGCTGGTTGGCGTACGCCCCAACACCCTGGAAAACGCACCGCAGCTGCAGTTGAAGGTTGACCGCGTGCAGGCCCAGGCCATGGGCGTGTCGGTCAATGATGTGTATACCGCCATCCAGATGATGCTGGCTCCGGTCTACGTCAATGACTTCTTCTACGGCGGCCGCATCAAGCGAGTCAACATGCAGGCCGACGCGGCCTACCGCACCGGTCCGGAATCGCTGAACAGCTATTTCGTGCCGAGCTCGCTGAGCAAGGATGCAACCGGCCAGCCGGCGATGATCCCGCTCAGCGCGGTGGTCAAGTCCGAGTGGATCTATGCCCCGCCGGCACTGAACCGCTACAACGGCTATTCCGCGGTCAACATCGTCGGTGCACCGGCTCCAGGCGGCAGTTCCGGTCAGGCCATGAACACCATGGAACGGCTGGTGCATGACGACCTGCCGGCAGGCTTCGGCTTTGACTGGTCGGGCATGTCCTACCAGGAAATCCTCGCCGGCAACGCCGCGACGCTGTTGATGGTGCTGTCGATCGTGGTGGTGTTCCTGTGCCTGGCCGCGTTGTACGAGAGCTGGTCGATCCCGGTCTCGGTACTGTTGGTGGTGCCGGTCGGCATCCTCGGCGCGGTGGTGTTCTCGCTGATGCGCGGTCTGCCGAACGATCTGTACTTCAAGATCGGCATGGTGACGGTGATTGGTCTGGCGGCAAAGAACGCCATTCTTATCGTCGAGTTCGCGGTGGAACAGCGTGCTGCCGGCAAGACCCTGCGTGAAGCGACCATCGAAGCGGCGCATCTGCGTTTCCGCCCGATTCTGATGACCTCGTTCGCCTTCATCCTCGGCGTACTGCCGATGGCCATCTCCACCGGTGCCGGCGCCAACGCCCGTCACTCGTTGGGTACCGGCGTGATCGGCGGTATGTTGTTCGCCACCGTGATCGGCGTGCTGTTGATTCCGCTGTTCTTTGTGAGCGTGCGGCGCATGCTCGGTGACAAGCTGGACGAACAGTCCAAGGAGTTCATCGAACAACACAAGGTGCATGCGATCCAGAAGGACCGCTGATACGAAAAGCCCCGGCAATGCCGGGGCTTTTTTTGGGCCTTTTCGTACTGCCGAGCCATGCTCGGCAGAGGCCTTACCGAGAAATCTCCAGCCGAGCATGGCTCGGCACTACCGTCCCTTTGCATCGATGAAACAGCCCAAGCCACAAACAACAAGCCCCGGCGGTGCCGGGGCTTGTTTGCTTTTCTGTGGTGCCGACCCATGCTCGGCAGAGGCACTACTGGGAAAGCCCATGCCGAGCATGGCTCGGCACTACATCGCGATCAGCGCACGCCGGTTTCGTTGCGGGCGATGACCAGACGCTGGATCTCAGAGGTACCTTCGTAGATCTCGGTGATCTTGGCATCACGGAAGTAACGCTCCAGCGGCATCTCCTTCGAATAGCCCATGCCGCCGTGGATCTGCACGGCCTGGTGGGCGATCCACATCGCTGCTTCAGATGCCGTCAACTTGGCAACGGCCGCTTCGGTGGAGAAACGCTTGCCCTGTGACTTGGTCCAGGCAGCGCGCAAGGTCAACAGCATCGCTGCATCCAGCTTGCACTTCATGTCGGCGATCTTGGCCTGAATCATCTGGAAGCTGCCGATCGGCGCACCAAACGATTTGCGGTCCTTCACGTACGCCAGCGACGCCTCGTAAGCAGCCCGGGCGATACCTACCGCTTGCGAAGCAATGCCGATACGGCCCGAATCCAGCAGGCTCATCGCGATCTTGAAGCCCTGGCCTTCGACGCCGATCACGTCCTCGGCCGCAGCAACATAGTCTTGGAATTCGATCTCGCAGGTTGCCGATGCACGCACGCCCAGCTTGGGCTCGGTCTTGCCACGGCCGAAACCGGGCTTGCTGGTATCGATCATGAAAGCGGTGATGCCGCGCGAGCGCTGTTCCGGGTCGGTCATCGCAAACAACACGATGTAACGGGCAACCGGGCCGGAGGTGATCCAGCTCTTCTGGCCGTTGATCACGAACGAACCATCGGCCTGTTTGACCGCACGGCAGCGCATCGCGGTCGCGTCGGAGCCGGACTGCGATTCGGTCAGCGCGAACGCGCCAATCTCGCTGCCTTCGGCAATCGCACGCACATAGGTCTGCTTCTGCGCCTCGGTGCCGTAACCCAGCACGGCGTTGCAGAACAGCGAATTGTTGACCGACATGATGGTGGCATGCGCCGCGTCGGCCGCCGACACCTCGACAATCGCCAGCACGCTGGAAATCGGGTCCATGCCCGAGCCGCCGTACTCGACCGGTACCTCGATGCCCATCAAGCCGTTCTCACCCAGCAGACGGATGTTTTCCAGCGGGTACTCACCGGTAGCGTCGAAGTGCTCGGCGCTGGGGGCAATTTTTTCTTTGGCGATGCGGCGCGCGACGTCCTGCAGCATCAGCTGCTCGTCGGAAAAACTGAAGTCCACTACACCCCTCCCAGGGTTTATCAAGTTGCGATTGTAACCATCGCAACCCCATTCAGCCTATGCATCGCCTTGACCGAAACTGGCAACACAGGGAAAATATCTCTATATCGCGATAGGTAGATATTTATGGATCTGGAAGACTGGTCAACCCGTCTGAAAGTGTTCGCCGATGCGACGCGCGTGCGTCTGCTGACGTTGTTGGAACAAGAAGAATTGACCGTGGCCGAGCTCTCGGCCATCACCACGCTGGCGCAGCCGCGCGTGTCCACTCATCTGGCCAGGCTCAAGGAAGCCGGTCTGGTACGTGATCGCCGTGCGGGCGTCTCGGCGTATTACCGCTTTGACGAGGCTGCACTGGACCCGGCACAGCGCGCATTGTGGCATGCCTTGAGCAGCGGCAGCGACGACCCGCTGCTGCGCCAGGACGCTGAACGCGTGCCGTCCGTGCTTGCCATGCGCGCGGCAGACCAGAACTGGGCCGACAGCGTCGCCGGTGACATGGAACGCCATTACTCACCCGGCCGTACCTGGGAAGCGATGGCGCGCAGCGCTCTTCCCTTGCTGGAAACCGGTGACGTGCTGGATATCGCCTCCGGCGACGGCGTGCTGGCCGAACTGCTGGCTCCGCACGCACAGCGCTACGTCTGTATCGACACCAGTGCCCGTGTAGTTGCCGCCGCCAGCGAACGCCTGCGCAAGCTGCCCAATGTGGAGGTGCTGGAAGGCGACATGCACAAGCTGCCGTTCGCCGATGGCAGCTTCGATCTGGTGGTGATGATGCACGCCCTCACCTACGCCGCCCAGCCAGCCAAGGCCGTTGCCGAATGTGCCCGCGTGCTGCGCCCGCAAGGCCGGCTGATGCTGTGCAGCCTGGCCCGCCACGAGCACAAGGCCGCAGTGGAGGCCTATGGCCACGTCAACCTTGGCTTCACCGGCAAGGAACTGCGCAAGTTCGTCGAAAAGGCCGGCCTTGAGGTGTCCAGCCTGGAGACCGTAACCCGCGAAAAGCGTCCGCCGCATTTCGAAGTGATCTCGCTGATCGCACATCGTCCCTGATACCCCTACCTGGTTGATTGCCCCATGCACGCCCTGCCCTGGCTCCATCCCGACCGCGTCGCCAAGCTGCTCAGCGCGCTTGAACAGCGCATCCTGATCATCGACGGTGCCATGGGCACGATGATCCAGCGCCATCGTCTTGAAGAAGATGATTATCGCGGTGCGCGTTTCGCTGGTGGCTTCGACAGCCAGCACGTGCATGGCGCGGGCTGCGAGCATGACCTCAAGGGCAATAACGACCTGCTGCTGCTGAGCAAGCCGGAAGTGATCGCCGCCATCCACACCGGCTATCTCGAAGCCGGCGCGGATCTGCTGGAAACCAACACCTTCAATGCCACCTCGGTCAGTCAGGCCGATTACCACCTTGAGCATCTGGTCTACGAGTTGAACAAGGCCGGCGCGCAGGTGGCACGCCAGTGCTGTGACGCAGTTGAAGCAACCACGCCGGACAAGCCACGCTTCGTCATTGGCGTGCTTGGCCCGACCAGCCGCACCGCATCGATCAGCCCCGACGTCAACGATCCAGGCTTCCGCAACACCAGCTTCGACGAGCTGCGCGCCACTTACCGCGAGGCCATCGATGGTCTGATCGACGGTGGCGCCGACACCCTGATGGTGGAAACCATCTTCGACACGCTCAACGCCAAGGCGGCGTTGTTCGCCATCGAGGAAGTGTTCGATGCGCGTGGCGGGCGCCTACCGATCATGATCTCCGGCACCATCACCGATGCCTCCGGTCGTACCTTGTCCGGGCAGACCGCCGAAGCCTTCTATGCGTCGGTCTCGCACAGCCAGCCCTTGTCGATCGGTTTCAACTGCGCGCTGGGCGCCACCGATATGCGCCCGCACGTGGAAACGCTGTCGCAGGTGTCCAGCGGTTATGTCAGCGCGCACCCGAACGCCGGCCTGCCCAATGCCTTCGGCGAGTACGACGAGACGCCCGAGGAAATGGCGACCACACTGAAAGAGTTCGCCCAGTCCGGCCTGTTGAACCTGGTCGGCGGCTGCTGCGGCACCTCGCCCGATCATATCCGCGCCATTGCCGAAGCCGTTGCCGGGTTGCCGCCTCGGGCGCTGCCGCCAACTGCAGACAAGGCTGCCTGAGGAGCACACGATGAAGAAGATCCTGCTGATCGGTGCCAGTGGCACCCTGGGTTCGGCGGTTGCGCAACATCTGCGGCAACAGCATCACGTCATCACCGCCTCGCGTTCGGACCCGCTGCACAACGTTGATCTGAGCAGCGATGACAGCGTGACCGCACTGCTGCAGACAGTCGGTCCGCTGAACGCCATCGTCGCCACCACCGGCAGCGTCCACTTCGGGCCGCTGACGGAAATGAGCCCTGCACAGTTCACGCAGGGACTACACGACAAACTGCTTGGCCAGGTGCGCCTGGCCTTGCTGGGCCAGCACCATCTGCGCGATGGCGGCAGCATCACCTTGACCACCGGCATCCTCACCGAGCAGCCGATCGCCCAGGGCGCCAGTGCCACCAGCGTCAACGCCGCCATTGAGGGCTTCGTTCGCGCCGCCGCGCTCGAGTTGCCGCGTGGGCTGCGTATCAACGCGGTAAGCCCCAGCGTGCTGAGTGAAGCGCTGGATGCCTATGGCGATTTCTTCCCCGGCTTTGAACCGGTCACCGCCGCCCGCGCCGCACTGGCTTACCAGCGCAGCATCGATGGCATCGCCAATGGACAGGTTTTCAAGGTCTGGTAATGAGCAACGACACCGCAACCCACTACACCCGTCTGTCTGGCCTTGAACCGCTGGTCATCACTCCTGACCTGCTGTTCATCAACGTCGGCGAGCGCACCAACGTCACCGGCAGCGCGCAGTTCCGTAAACTGGTCAAGGAAGAACGCTACGAGGAAGCCGTTGACGTCGCGCGTCAGCAGGTCGCCAGCGGTGCGCAGATCCTCGACGTCAACATGGACGAGGGTCTGATCGATTCCGAGAAGGCAATGGCGCGCTTCCTCAACCTGATCATGTCCGAGCCGGATATCGCCCGCATTCCGGTGATGGTCGATTCCTCCAAGTGGAGCGTGATCGAAGCCGGCCTGAAATGCCTGCAGGGCAAGAGCGTGGTCAACTCGATCTCGCTGAAGGAAGGCGAAGAACTGTTCATCGAACATGCACGTCTGGTGCGCCGCTATGGCGCCGCTGCGGTGGTGATGGCGTTCGATGAAGTCGGCCAGGCCGATACCTGCGAGCGCAAGGTAGAGATCTGCACCCGCGCCTATCGCATCCTCACCGAGCAGGTTGGCTTCCCGCCGGAAGACATCATCTTCGACCCGAACATCTTTGCCGTCGCCACCGGCATCGAGGAACACGACAACTATGCGGTGGACTTCATCGAAGCCACCCGCATCATCAAGCGCACGCTGCCGCATTGCCATGTGTCCGGCGGCGTCTCGAACGTCTCGTTCTCGTTCCGTGGCAATGAAACGGTGCGGCAGGCGATCCACTCGGTGTTCCTGTACCACGCCATCAAAGCCGGCATGGACATGGGCATCGTCAACGCCGGTGCGATGCCGATCTACGACCAGCTCGACCCGGAACTGCGCGAGCGCGTGGAGGACGTGATCCTCAACCGCCGCCGCGACGGCACCGAGCGTCTGCTGGAGATCGCCGAACGTTACAAGGGCAAGAAAGGCGAAAAGAAGGTCGAAGACCTGGCCTGGCGCGAACGCCCGGTTCGCGACCGTCTTGCCCATGCACTGGTACAAGGCCTGGATGCCTGGGTCGAGGAAGACACCGAAGAAGCCCGCCAGCAGTCCAGCCGCCCGCTGGACGTGATCGAAGGCGCGCTGATGGATGGCATGAACGTGGTCGGCGACCTGTTCGGCGCCGGCAAGATGTTCCTGCCGCAGGTGGTGAAGTCCGCCCGAGTGATGAAGAAGGCCGTGGCCTATCTGCTGCCCTTCATCGAAGAAGAGAAGGCCCGTACCGGCGAAGTCGGCAAGTCCAACGGCAAGATCATCATGGCCACGGTCAAGGGTGATGTGCATGACATCGGCAAGAACATCGTCGGCGTCGTGCTTGCCTGCAACAACTTCGAGGTGGTCGACCTTGGCGTGATGGTGCCGGCGCAGAAGATCCTGGACGCCGCCCGCGCCGAGAATGCCGACATAATTGGTTTATCCGGTCTGATAACGCCGTCACTGGAAGAAATGAGCCACGTCGCCAAGGAAATGCAGCGGCAGGGCTTCGAGTTGCCGTTGATGATTGGCGGCGCAACCACGTCGCGCGCGCATACCGCACTCAAGATCGACCCGTTCTACAGCGCGCCGACGGTGTGGGTGAAGGATGCTTCGCGCGCGGTTGGCGTCGCCCAATCACTGATCTCGCGCGAACTGCGTGCCAGCTTCGTCGCCGCCAACGATGCCGACTACGCGGATATCCGCCAGCGCCACCGCAACCGTGGCGATGCCAAGCGCCTGGTTTCGCTGGAGCACGCGCGCGGCCAGCGCTTTATCTGCGACTGGAGTCAATACACGCCGCCGACGCCGAGTAAGCCGGGCGTGCATGTGTTCGACAACTACCCGTTGGAAGATCTGCTGCCGGTGATCGACTGGACGCCGTTCTTCCAGGCCTGGGAATTGGCTGGCAAGTACCCGGCGATTCTGACGGACGAGATTGTTGGTCCGCAGGCCAGCGATCTGTTCAAGGATGCGCAGGCCATGCTCAAGCGCATCGTCGATGAGAAGTGGTTGACCGCGCGGGCTGTGTTTGGGATTTGGCCAGCGAATAGCGATGGCGACGACGTCGTGCTTTCCCTTCTCCCGCATGCGGGACAAGGTGCCCGAAGGGCGGATGAGGGCAAGCTTCTGGCTCCATCGCTTGTGCCGTCCACCCTCACCCCAACCCCTCTCCCGGAGGGAGAGGGGCTTGAGCAGCAAACCCTGCACTTCCTCCGCCAACAGGTCGACAAGCCTGCCGAGCGCCCCGACTTCTGCCTGGCCGACTTCATCGCACCAGCAGCCTGCGGCAAGCAGGACTGGATCGGCGCCTTCGCGGTCACCGCTGGCATCGGCATCGATGAACACGTTGCCCGCTTCGAAGCCGACCACGACGACTACAACGCGATCCTGCTCAAGGCCTTGGCCGATCGTTTGGCCGAAGCCATGGCCGAGCGCCTGCACCAGCGCGTACGCACCGAGTTCTGGGGCTACGCCAAGGACGAGCAACTCGACAACGAGGCGCTTATCGCCGAAAAGTACAGCGGCATCCGCCCAGCCCCCGGGTACCCGGCCTGCCCCGAGCACAGTGAAAAGCAGACCATCTTCCAACTGCTGGACGCGGAAGGCATCGGCATGTCGCTGACCGAAAGCTTCGCCATGCTGCCCACCGCAGCGGTATCTGGTTATTACTTCAGCCACCCGCAGAGCCAGTACTTCGTGGTTGGTCGGGTCTCACGCGAACAGGTCACCGACTACGCCAAACGCAAGGGCGTGGAGCGGTCGCAGGTGGAACGCTGGCTCGCTTCCAACCTCGACTACGATCCGGAATAACCAGCATCTGCTGGCGGCGACAACAGCGCCGCCAGCACCTATCCTGCCCGCAGCCCTCCAAGCCCATATCCCATGCAAACCCGCAATGCAGAGCTGATCCGCAAGCACGCCGGGCCCGGCCGTATCGGTCTGTGTGGTACCGATGACTGGGTCGGCAAGGCCATCCGCAAGGCGCAGGCGCCGTTGACCCAAGATGGCCATCGCAGCCTGTGGTCACACGCATTTCTATTCAGTGAACAGCGGCTGGATGGACACTGGTGGGTATTGGAATCGGACCTGGATCTGCGCAATCGCCAGCTGCGACTGGGCGCGCAGGAAAACCGCGCAGATCGCTATTTCGACGACGAAGCCTTCCCGAACCTGGCAATCCTCGATTTCGGCCTGGATGCCGCACAGACCCACAAGGTACAGATCGCCGCTTTGGACCTGCTCTCAGGACTGTCCAGCTACTCGCTGAGCGAACTGGTCGGCACCCTGTTCGCGATGCACAGCACCCGCCTGCGCCGCCGCAGCAACCTGCTGTCCAAGGAAGGCGCGCTGTACTGCTCGGCGATGGTGCAACACTGCTATGCCGCCGCCGGCATCGACCTGCTACCCGGCGTGCATGGCAAGAACGTGGCACCGCAGGACATCTACGATGCCCAACTGCCACACACCACCCATTCGCTGATCCGCGACCTCGGCATTTCCAGCCTGCGCCGCTTCACCCACAGCGCCAAAGAGCTGCTGGATACGCCGGTCGAAGACCTGTTCTAGCCAAGTTCGCGGTGGATAGCCGCCCAGCTGCCGCCGAACTCAGCCCATTTCCTGCTCAAGCATCTGGATCAGCAACGCGGCCAAGGCCTTGGCTTCCGGATCCGCTGAAGGACGGTGCAGGACGGCCAGCTCGACGCTATCGATCCGCGGCAAGCCAGTCTCCAACCCCAGTACTACATGCCCGGCTGTCATCGCGCGCGCCGGCAACAAGCTGATGCCCAAACCGTCGGCAACCGCTGATTGGATGCCACCAAGACTGGAGCTGGTGAAGCTGATGCGCCAACGCCGGCCCAGGCTTTCAATCGCGTCGATCATGTCTTCGCGGTACATGCCACGCGGCGGAAACGCCACCAGCTGCACCGGCTCTGTCCCGAACGAGGGACTGCTGGCGCTGTCCACCCAGCACATCGGTTCCGGCCAGCATGCCACGCCCTCGCGACTGCCACGACGCTGCTTGACCAGGATCAGGTCAAGCTCGCCGCGGTCGTAGCCCTCGGCCAAGGCACGGCTCAAGCCGCTGCTGACTTCCAGCTTCACCCGCGGATAGGCCCTGGTGAACTCCGCCAGTACCGGCGTGGTTCGCCCTGCGGCGAAATCTTCCGGCACGCCCAGCCTTATCACCACAGCCGCACCATCGCCCGACAAGGCTTCTGCCAGCTGCTCGTTGAGCGACAACATCCGCCTGGCGTAGCCCAGCACGGTCTCACCGATGTCCGTCGGTCGCACATCGCGCACCCCGCGATCCAGCAGGCGGTGCCCGGCTAGATCTTCCAGCCGCCGAACTTTCTGGCTGATGGTGGACTGGGTGGAATGCAGCCGCGCGGCCGCTGCGGTGAAACTGCCGCAGTCGGCCACCATCACCAGCGCCCGCAGCAGGTCCAGCTCGAAGTACACCCTATTTGTTTTTGAACTGGACTCGACCATGACATTTAATTTCACGATGGATGGCCGCACTTGTAGCATCGCCTGCAGGTTTGGGCAAACGCCCTACCCCGCCGCAAGTGCACAGAAACCCGGACAGAGGCAGGCAATGACCGTAGAGAACTGGATCACCGTACCGGTATTAGCCGCGGCGCTACTGACATCAAGCTGCGTCGGCGCGAGCCCGGCCAGCGCGGAGCAGTTGCAACGCGCGGCCGAAGCCGGCGACAGCCAGCGCATCGCGGTATTGCTCAGCCAGGGCAGCGCCATCGACAGCCGCGACGCCAGCGGACGCACACCCTTGCTGATCGCCATCCGTGCGCGGCAGATGGAAGCTGCCCGCGTATTGATCGCCGCAGGGGCCGATGTCAACGCCAAGGATCAGCTCCAGGACAGCCCCTATCTCTACGCCGGTGCCAGCGGGCAGACCGAAATCCTGCACACGGCCCTCGCACACGGCGCCGACCTGCGCAGCACCAACCGCTATGGCGGCACCGCCTTGATACCGGCAGCCGAACGCGGCCATGTCAGCACGGTCCAGCTGCTGATCGACGCCGGCGTTGACGTCAACCACGTCAACAACCTGGGTTGGACCGCCTTGCTGGAGACCGTCATCCTTGGTGACGGCAGCCAACGCTACGCGCAGATCACCCAATTGCTCATTGCCGCCGGTGCCGACGTCAACCTTGCCGATGCGCAGGGCGTGACGCCTCTGTCACATGCGCGCCAACGTCGGCAAACCGTTATCGAGCAGCTGCTACGCGCAGCTGGTGCTCGTTGAAGCACTCCACGCATCCGTACTGACCGGCAACCGCCTACCACTGGAACCACCGATGAAGACCACGTTCGGCCTGCTGCTGACCACACTCGCAGCAACCATCTCGCCCGCAATCGCCGCTCAATCCCAGGCGGACGTAGTGATCCGCCATGCAACCGTGATCGATGTCGAACATGGCCGCGCGATACCCGACCAGACCGTTGCCATCCGCTACGGCAGCATCGTCGCCGTCGGCAATGACGCACAGCTGGGCACACAATGGCGCGCAACTACCGCCATCGACGGCCGCGGCCGCTATCTGATTCCAGGGCTGTGGGACATGCACGTTCACTTTGGCGGCGGACCGGCGCTGATCGAAGAGAACAAAGCCCTGCTGCCGCTATACGTCGCACATGGCATCACCACCGTGCGCGACGCGTCCGGTGATCTGGCCGAGCAGGTGTTGTCGTGGCGCGGGCAGATCGCCAGCGGCCAGTTGTTCGGGCCGCAGCTGTTCACCTCCGGTGCCAAGATCGAAGGTCTGGCGCCGGTGTGGAAAGGCACGATCGAGGCCGGTGACAAGGCCGGCGTGGATGCGGCGCTGGACCGCGAGCAGCGCGACAAGGTCGACTTCGTCAAGATCACCGACAGCACCCTGAAGCCGGAGCTGTTCCTGTACGCCGTCAGCCAGGCCAAGGCGCGCGGCATGCGCAGTTCCGGTCACGTGCCGATGGCATTGACCGTGGGTCAGGCCATCGAGGCCGGCATGAGCTCGATTGAACACCTGGACTATGCCTTCAAGGCCGGGGTCAAGGATGAGGCTGCGATCGCCGCTGATTTCGCCGCCGGCAAGATCGACCGCGCCGAGGCCAACCGTAGACTGCATGCCGGCTTCGACCGCGTCACCGCGATGGCGGCGTACCGCCGCTTTGCCGAACTCGGCGTCGCCGTGACCCCGACCCTGGACGGCGGCCGGATCATCGACTTCCTCGATGTGGAGCCCCGCGACAATGATCCCTACCTGGCTTACATCGGCCCGGGGCTGCGCGATACCTACAAGTGGCGCGTCGAGCGCGCCGCCAAAGCCACACCCGCGCAGATCGAGGCACGCCACGCACACTACGCACAGGTGGCTGCGGTGTTGCCGATGCTGCAGGAAGCCGGCGTGCAGATCATGGCGGGCACCGATGCAGGCTTTCTGAACTCCTATAACTTCCCTGGAATCGGTCTGCACAACGAGTTGGCACTGTATGTCCGCGAAGGGATGACGCCGTTGCAGGTGCTGCAGTCAGCCACCCGTGCCGGCCCAGCCTGGTTCGGCAAGCTGGACCGCTATGGCGCGGTCGCCGAAGGCAAGGCAGCCGACCTGGTGCTGCTGGACCGCAATCCGCTGCAGGACATCGCGGCCACGCGAGCGATCAATACCGTGGTGATGCGCGGGAAGGTCTACGATCGCGCTGCTCTCGATGCCATGCTGAGCGATGCCAAGGCGCAGGTCGGCGAGTGGAACGCGCAGGCAAAGCCCTGATATCCGCATTTCCAGCCCCTGCCCATGTAAGGCGTCGAGCAGGACCATAGCCCGGGCCAGCGCAGCCCGGGCTACATGGACGACACGCAAACCTGCAATTTGTGGGAGCGGCGTAAGCCGCGAAGCAGGAACACCATCAGATCGCACAGGCTTCTGGAACTTCAGCAACGCCAGCTTCGCGGCTCACGCCGCTCCCACAATTTGATGTCAGCCCGTCCACGCTGCTTGGCGAAAGTTGACAACACTGCACCAGCGAACGTTCGGCTTACCCGAAACAACGGGAATCAACCGGATCGCCAGTCTGCGAACTGCCATCCAAAGACGGCAAAGGGCACAATAGCGACAGCGGTGCATGCCACCGCTCCCCCCTTTGCCTGCCCAGCGCGTCCAGCGCCTTCCCATGACGTCCGTTGCCTTGCCATCACAAGCCGTGCCGACCGCACGCTTGTCGAGCTTCTACTTCTTCTACTACGCCGCGCTTGGCGCGTTCACACCGTACTGGAGCCTGTACCTGCAGTCGCGCGGCATGACCGTCACCGCCATCAGCGTGATGATGAGCCTGTGGTACGCCACGCGGGTGATCGCGCCCAGCACCTGGACCTCGCTGGCGGCCGTCTCGCCGCACCCGATACGCTGGCTGCGCGTGGGCTGTGTACTGACAATCGTGTGCTTCGCCGGCTTCCTGGTGCCCGCACCGCCGTGGACGCTGTACGCGGTGATGATCGCGTTCTGCTTCTTCTACAACGCGGTGATGCCGCAGTTCGAGTCGATCACTCTCACCCATCTGGGTGCGGACAGCCATCGCTACGGCATGATCCGGGTCTGGGGTTCGGTGGGCTTCATCATCGTCGTCACCCTTTTCGGCTGGCTGATTGAAAAGCACGGTGCCGGCAAACTGCCATGGCTGATGCTGCCGCTGTTCGTACTGATGGTCGGCTCGGCCTTCCTCAACCGCTATGCGCGCAATATCGGCGCGCGCAGCCAGCACGACGCAGGCTTCTGGAGCATCGTGCGGCAGAAGCCGGTCATGGCCTTCTTCATCGCCGCCTTCCTCGAACAGCTGTCGTTCGGCCCGTACTACACCTTCTTCTCGCTATACATGGACCAGCACGGCTACAGCACCTCGCTGCTCGGCCTGATGTGGACCGTCGGCGTGGTATTCGAAGTCGCCGTGTTCTTCCTGATCGCCCGCTTCTTCCGGCGCTGGGATGCCAGCTGGCTGCTGATCATTTCCATGGCCAGCGCAGTGCTTCGCTGGTGGGCAACCGCGCTGTGGCCGGAGAACCTGCCGGTGATGCTGGTCGCCCAGACCACCCATTGCCTGGGCTTCGCTGCGTTCTTCGCCTCGGCCATGCAGCTGCTGGCGCGTTATTTCCCGGGCAACCTCAATGGCCACGGCCAGGGCCTGTTCTATGGCTTTTCGTCCGGCCTGGGTGGCGTGCTCGGCGCGCTGATCGCCGGCCAGCTGTGGCAGTTCGGCGATGGCAAGGTCGCCTTCATCGTCGGCGGCTGCTTCGCCCTGCTCGGCACCCTGATCGCCTGGTACTGGCTGCCGCCGTCGCGGCAGACCCGGCTCACGCGCTGAACTCTGCGGGCAGGCCTAACCCCTGTTATAACTGCCCCAACTCACGGCACAGGGGGCTCTGTCATGAAAAACGGTTCCAGCTTGGACGCCTTGCTGGCAGCAATGCCTTTGCTTGCAACCGGCAATGCGCGCGCCAACGAAGCCTCAACCGCACCAATCGGCATATTTGCCGTTGCCTGCGTCGATCTGCTCGACAAGCCCGATGCCTTCGCCGAAGTAATGAGCAATCGGGGCAACCGCGTGCAGGATCCTGAGGCGAGAGAGTTTCTTCGCGACAAACAAGGCAAGGCCTGGCTTGTCAACTTCGAAGGCATTCCCTATGGCTTCTCCTGGGCCGACGATGGAACCTGCCGGGTCACCATCATGAGCGGCGAGCCCAAGGACATTGCCAAGGAGTTCGGAAGGCTTGGCCAAATGGCCCCGGATGGCTATACCTCGACCATGGACCTGACCTCCATCGACGAAAGGGGCTGGACGGTCCACACCTATACCTGGCGCGGCAACGGCGAAGACCGCGCCATCCAGATGCGTCTGTCACTCAACCCTAAAGCCGGGACGGGTTTACGCGGCAATGTCAGCGCCCGTTACGTCGCAGCAGCCCGTTGAACCAGTCACCTGACAGGGCGTTGGAATCGTGTTGCTGATACTCGATCACATCAGCTCTACACCTGCGTAGAACTTGATCGTGCAGCCTGACAAGCACAGAACCCTGAGCCACCGATTCCATGCCACAGGAGCGCTCACCCTCTCCACACCAAACGCAGGACGCGCGCGACTCAACGCATCTGCGTCGCTTGATGATTGCGGAATGAGGGCAGCAACACTCGATTGCCGTGACCACTCAAATGGTCACCATCGAAGAAGAGCGGCTTGCCCGCTTGCTCGGGCTGACAGGTCGTCCCTGGGCACAGTACCGGCAACGGGTCCCAGACGCTTGCACCCGGCAGCGCCTGCGCTACCTGCTGCAAGCTGGACAAGGCAGGTGAGCGCAACGCTTCCATTCGTTCGCGCGCAACTGGCATCCCGTTCACGCAGATCGGATTGCCACGGTTGAACGCATCCGAACAACGGAACGGTGGCGCCCCCAGCACCGGCTTCGGCGCTTCCAATACGATCAGCACGCCGCGATCTGCCAAAGGCTTCAGTGCGGCAATTGCAGCGTGCACCTCCGCCTCCCGCTTTGCCGTAGCCTCCCCGCTCTGCACCGCGGCAAATGCGTGCTGCTGATCCAGCAACTCATATTGTTCAACCAGCCTTGGCACCCGAAGGCCGGGGAGGAACAGCACGTCGCCGGCGCGGGCCTGCACAGCTACATCTGCAAGGGTGTGGGTCACATAGGCGTCACAGCCAGGATCGGCCTGCTGCCGCCCTTGCAGCCCGACCAACGCACAGCCAGCATTCGCATACAGACGTATCTGCCCACCGTCGAGCAGAACCAAGCGACGCAGCAGCTCTCTGTAAGCCAGCGCGTGTGAATCACCGGCCACGAACAGGCGTTGCCCTCTGCCCTTGCCCGCAGCGCACTTGCTACGCTCGAGCTGCTGCACCTGACCACCCACAACCGGCAGACGCGACACCACCAGCTCGCAATCAGGAAACTCCTTCTTCAAATCCTTTGCATACGGGTACCAGTCCAGTGGATGGCGACTGACCGTACTCAAGGAGATGTGCTTGGCAGCGCGCTCCAGTTGTTTCTGCAAGCCCATACCCAGCAGCAACACCATCACGCCGCCGGCCACCCAGCGCAGATCCGAACCACGCCAGCGCCTGCCAAAGCGCAGTGGCTGTTCGACCCATCGCCAAGACAGCCAGGCCAACACCGCCGTGCAGGACAATGCCAGTGCCCCGGTAACCGCCGAGTCCAGACCAAGCGTCCAACGGAACAGCACGAATACCGGCCAGTGCCATAGATACAGCGAGTACGACATCCGCCCTATCACCAGCATCGGCCGTGCCGACAGACTGCTGCCAATCCAGCCAGCGGCGGAACGGTGCAACAGCCCCAGCAACCCCAACGTGCCAAGCACGGGCCACAAGCCATCGATCCACGGTGAGTGACCGGGCCGCGCTGCCCACAAGCCGTAGGCCAGCAAGCCGGCGCTGCCCAACTGCAACAGCACGGACCAACGTCCTGTTGGACGCTCTTCACTGCTCACACGCCCGCGCATATCGAGTAGCTGGAACAGCAGCACGCCCGCACCCAACTGCCAGAACCGCGTGGTGGTCTGATAGAAGGAGGCGATCTCCTGCCCGCCCTGCAGCGCGCGGCTGATCGCAAACAGCAGCGACCCGGCCGTGGCCAAGCCAAACAGCAGCATCGACAGGCCCCGGCCCCGCCCGCCCTTGGACCAGGCCATGAACAACAGCGGGAACAGCAGGTAGAACTGCTCCTCCACACCCAGCGACCAGGTATGGGTATAAGGGTTGAACTCACTACGTGGCGAGAAATAGTCGTTGCCAGTACCCGCCAACACCCAGTTGCTCAGCCCGACAAAGGCCATGCGTCCGGTCTTGCCACTGGTTTCGCTGAGCCAGGATTCGGGAATGAACAAGGTGCTCAGCAGGCCGGTAACCAGCAGACACACCACCAGCGCCGGCATGATCCGACGGATGCGTCGCGCATAGAAGGCCAGCATCCCCTTCCAGCCGACGAACCCGGATGACCGCGCCACCGATGCGCTGACCACGTAGCCGGATATGACGAAGAAGACATCTACGCCGGTAAAGCCGCCCGGCAACCAGCTCGGATTGAGGTGGTAGAAGATGACCGCGAGCACGGCAATGGCGCGCAGGCCGTCAACGTGGGGGAGGTAGCCTCCCTGCTTCAACTGTCCCTGCATTGTTTTCCCTGTCAAAAAAACGGGCGCCAGCGGCGCCCGTTATCTGCATCATAGCCAATCGCTTACCAGACCAGATCGTCCGGCACCTGGTACTGCGGGTCCGCGTACGGATCAGCATCTGCCGGGGCATTCGGGTCAACCTTCAGCGCCACGGCCTGGGCAAATATCTCCTCGGCCTGCGCCAACACCTCGGCGGTCACCAACAGGTAACGACCGTTCTGCTGCAGCACGCCGAGCTCGCCGGCGTTGAGCGCCTTGAGCTGTTCGGCATTGACGTAAACGCGCTTGATCTTGCCGCCGTACGGGAAGTGACGGGCGATGTCGGCATTCGGATCATTCAGACCCTTGTCCTTGATCAGCTCGTCCAGCTTGGCGCGCGCTTCGCGGCGCAGGCGTGCTTCTTCCTGCTTGGCCTGTTCGGCCTGGATGCGTTCGTCCTTTTCCTTCTGCGCACGGATCGCATAGGCCTTGGCCAGGTCGATGTCTTCCTGCGAGCGCGGCTTGCGTGGACCCTGCTGCGGCCGGCCCTGCCCGGGCTTGCCCGGATTGGACGGCTTGCCGTGCTGCGCTGGCTTGCCTGCGTGAGCAGGCTTGTTGCCCGCCTGCTGCGGCCGGCCCTGCCCCGGCTTGCCCTGCGGGCGGCCGTCACGGCGCGGTTCAGGCTTGCGCTCCGGCTTGGGAGCAGGCTTGAAACCCAGCCCTAGCAGCTGGTCACGAATATTGTCACTCATAGGAAATATCAGTAGTGCGGGGGCGGTGGTTCATCGGCAGCATCGGCGTACAGCGTCGTGCGTACCTTGCCCAGGTCATCAAGTAAGTGGCGCAGCAGATCGGCATTGCGAGAGCCCTGCATACGGGCATCAGCCAATGCTTCGCTCATCTCCGCCAGCGCGTGCTCCTGGAAAGAGACACGCATCTCCAGCTCAACCAAGCGTGCTTCCAGCGCCTGTTCGCGCTGCTCGGAAGTTGACTCATGCATGTACGGAACGTCCTCGACCAATGCCGTAATACGCCAGGCCTGCGGCTTCGATTTCAGCCGGGTCGTAGAGGTTACGGCCATCAAATACCACCGCATCACCAAGCGCTTCGCGCATGCGCGCAAAGTCCGGGCTGCGGAACTGCTTCCACTCGGTGACTACCACCAGAGCATCCGCATCATGCAGTGCTGCAAATGCGGAGTCACAGAAAACCAGGTCCTCGCGCTCGCCAAAAACGCGGCGGGCCTCGTCCATGGCTTCCGGATCGAACACCTGCACCTTGGCGCCGGCTTCCCACAGCTGCGCCAATACACGCCGGCTCGGTGCCTCGCGCATATCGTCCGTGTTCGGCTTGAATGCCAGGCCCCACACCGCGAAAGTCTTGCCGCGCACACCTTCATCTTCACCGCGGTCGTAATGCCGCTGGATCAACTCGAACAGATGACCCTTCTGGGCAGCGTTCACTGCCTCAACCGCGTTGAGCAATTGCGGCTGGTGACCATGCTGCGCAGCGGTACGCGCCAGCGCCTGCACGTCCTTGGGGAAACAGGAGCCTCCATAGCCGGCGCCGGGATAAATGAAGTGCCAGCCGATGCGTGGGTCAGAGCCCATGCCCTGCCGCACCTGCTCAATATCGGCGCCTACGCGCTCGGCGATATTCGCAATTTCATTCATGAAACTGATCTTGGTCGCCAACATCGCATTGGCGGCGTACTTGGTCAGCTCGGCCGAACGCACGTCCATTTCCACAACACGGTCGCGGTTGCGGTTGAACGGCGCGTACAGCCGCCGCAACACCGCTACCGCGTGGGCGTTGCTGGCACCAATGACAATGCGATCCGGGCGCATGCAATCTGCGACCGCATCGCCTTCTTTCAGGAATTCGGGATTGGAGACCACATCGAAGGCGATCTCCTGGCCGCGCAGCGCCAGCTCTTCAGCGATGGCAGCACGAACCTTGTCAGCGGTACCTACCGGCACCGTCGACTTGTTTACAACCACAGCTGGCCGTGAGAGATGGCGACCGATGGTGCGGGCCACCGCCAGCACGTACTGCAGATCGGCACTGCCGTCCTCATCCGGCGGCGTACCGACCGCGATGAAGATCACTTCACCGTGGTCGATGGCTTTCGCCGCGTCGGTGGTGAAGGCCAAGCGCCCGGAGGCGTAGTTGGCCTTCACCATCGGCTCCAGGCCAGGTTCGTAGATCGGGATGATGCCCCGCTCCAGACCGTCGACCTTGGCCTGGTCGATATCGACGCAGACCACATCGTGCCCTACTTCCGCCAAGCAGGTCCCGGTAACGAGACCCACATAGCCGGTTCCGAAAATAGCTACACGCATGGTTGCGCCTACTCCGTACTCAGCCTTACGGCATGATGCCCAGCAACTCGACGTCGAAGCTCAACGTCGCATTCGGACCGATCGGGCCGCCCTGGGTGCCGGCTTCGCCGTAGGCCAGTTCGCCCGGAATCCAGAAACGGTACTTGGAACCGACCGGCATCAGCGCCACGCCTTCGGTCCAGCCCTTGATGACCTGGTCCAGACCAAAATCAACCGGCTGACCGCGCTGGTAGCTGCTATCGAACACTTCGCCGTTAAGCAGCTTGCCTTCGTAGTTCACACGCACGCGGCTGCTGGCCATCGGGCGCTCGCCGCTGCCGGCGCGGATCACCTGATACTGCAGGCCCGAAGCGGTGGTCACCACGCCCGGCTGGGTCTTGTTCTTGGCGAGGAAGGCATTGCCTTCTTCACGGTTGGTCTGAGCAGCCTTGCCGGCCTCAGCCTTCATTTCAGCTTCCTTGGTGGCGCTGAATGCCTGCAGCACGCCCTGCGCCTGCTCGCGGGTCATCAGCGGGGTGCCCTTGGCGAACACGGTGCTGATGGCCTGGAACACGGAATCCAGATCAATCTCATTCTTGATGCGTGCCAGCGACGGGCCAACGGCAAAGCTGCCCAGCATCAGGCCGACCTTTTCGCGGTCAACCGACGGCGGTGCACTGCCCGGCGCCATGCCCGGAACCTGCTGGCCCGAACGGGCCATCATCACGGTGCGCAGTGCCTGATCGGTCTTCTGCGCATCTTCCTGTGACAACAGCGGCTGGCCGCCAGCAAAGGCGTTCTCAACAGCGCGGCGCATTGCAGCCACGTCTACTTCCGAGGCAACTGGCTCAAACGAGCTGGCCACGTCGATGCCGATGGCGTAACCAATCTTTTCACGATCCGAGGTCAAAACAGACTTCTCCTTGGTCGCCGCCGCAGCGGCAGGTTGTTGCGAAAAAACGACCCCGGGGGCCGCCATCGCCAAAATCAGAAGCGACGCAACCGCGCCACGCTTTCCCATCTTCATTCGCTGCATTCCTGGAAGTGAACAAACGCCACCGGCGGCGCGAGGGGCGATATTGTCGCACGCGCACCGCAGATGTCGAGGCGCGTCAGCGCTGTGGTGCTGGTGCGGCCAGCGCGCGATCGATTACCGCACGCAGTTCCGGGTCATCCGGCTTCACCTTGCTCGGGAACTGCGCCAGCACGCGCCCATCGCGCGATATCAGATATTTATGAAAGTTCCAGCCCGGTGCGACGCCGCTGAGGCGGGTCAGGTCCTGGTACAGCGGCGTTGCCTCCGGACCAATCACATGCACTTTTTCGAACATGGGGAACTTCACCCCATAGGTAAGTGTGCAGAACTCCTGGATCTGCGCCTCGCTGCCCGGCTCCTGGCCTTTGAAATCATTGGACGGAAAGCCCAACACGGCAAAGCCGCGCGATGACAGTTCCTGCTGCAATGCCTCCAAGCCCTCGTACTGCGGGGTGAATCCGCACTTGGAGGCCGTATTCACTACCAACAACACCTTGCCGCCATACGCGCGATTCAGGTTCACCTCGTCTTTTCCGGCCAGAGAACGGAAATTACGGTCCAGCAGCGGGCCTGCCGCCGCATCCATGGCGCCCCCGACACCCGCAACAAAAGCAATTGAAATCAATAAATTACGAATGCTCACTGGTTTCTCCTAAGCACTACAAGCAAGTTTGAAGCGGCATAGGCCATTAGTTTGGTCAGAATCAGTTGCATGTCGGCGTGTCGGTGTTATAGTTGCATACAACACCAGCCACCCTACACAGGGGCCTCATGAACACCAAGCACGGCAGACACGCTCTCCACGCACTGATGGTCACAGGCACCTTGCTGTTGCTGGGCTGCTCTTCCTCCCTCGGCAACGGCCTTGCCGATGCCAGGGATTATGCAGCCCAGGTGGGCGGTGATGGGCAGGATGCCGAGGAAACCCCCAAAGCGAAACGACCGGCCCGCCGTATGCGGACCAGCCTTTCGATGCCTTACTTTTCTTTCGCACAGCTGAATTCGCGGAGCTGACCCATGAGCGATATCCAGTGGAGCGATGGCGCTCCCATTTACCGCCAGCTGAAGGATCGCGTGATCGCGATGATGCTGGACGGAATCCTGAAGCCGGGCGACGCCCTGCCCTCGGTACGCCAGGTTGCGGCCGAGTACCAATTGAATCCGATCACCGTCTCGCGCGCCTATCAGGAATTGGCCGACGAAAATCTGGTCGAGAAGCGCCGTGGCCTTGGTATGTTCATGACCGAGGAGGCCGCCCAGAAGCTGCGCGGCAACGAGCGTGATCGTTTTCTCAATGACGAATGGCCGGCCGTGCTGGAGCGCATCCAGCGCCTGGGCCTGACCATGGAAGATTTGCTGCCACCGGGGACCACTCTATGAACGCCGCCGTCGAAGCCGTCGTTTCCGCCAAAGGCCTGCGCAAGGCTTACAAGCAGAAACCAGCGCTGGACAACACAAGTTTCACCATTGAAGCGGGCCGGATCGTCGGCCTGATCGGTCCCAACGGTGCCGGCAAGACCACGGCGCTCAAGGCCCTGCTTGGCCTGACTTCGTTTGACGGCGACCTGCAGGTCCTGGGAATGGACCCGCGCAGCCAACGCGACGACCTGATGAACGATGTCTGCTTCATCGCCGACGTGGCCGTGCTGCCGCGCTGGCTGCGGGTGAAGGAAGCCATTGATTTCGTCGCCGGCGTGCATCCGCGCTTTGACCGCGCCCGCTGCGAACGCTTCTTGGCCAATACCAAGCTCAGCCCCAAGCAGCGGGTGCGGGAGATGTCCAAGGGCATGGTGGTACAGCTGCACCTGGCCCTGGTGATGGCCATCGACGCCAAGATCCTGGTGCTGGACGAGCCCACCCTGGGCTTGGACATCATGTACCGCAAGGAGTTCTACCAGCGCTTGCTGGAGGATTACTTCGACGAGCAGAAGACCATCATCATCACCACCCACCAGGTGGAGGAGATCGAGCACATCCTGACCGACGTGCTGTTCATCCGCGACGGTTCGATCGTGCTGTCCTCCGACATGGAGGCACTGGCCGAGCGTTACACCGAACTGCTGGCCTCGGCCGATACGCTGCAGGCGGCACGCGCCTTGGGCCCTATCGAAGAACGCGCCCTGCCATTCGGCAAGACCGTGCTGTTGTTCGATGGCGCCAACCGCAACCAACTCGCCGCCATGGGCGAAATCCGCACCCCCGGCCTGGCCGACCTGTTCGTGGCCACCATGAAGGGAACCTACGCATGAACGCCGCTCACCACATCACCCCGCTCGGCAAGTTCAAATGGCTGCTCAAGCGTGAGTACTGGGAAAACCGGGGCGGCTTTGTCTGGGCCCAGGTCATCACCGGCGGCATCGCCATCCTGTTCGCCAGCATCGGCGCGCTGATTGGCGTGTTCGCTGCCCGCAACTCCGATGGCATCAACCACATGGGCGATGTCAGCGAATACCTCAAGGTCATGGGCGCATTCGGCGATGGCCTGCTGCTGGCAGGCATCTTCCTGGCCTCGTTGATCCTGGCCTTCGTGGTGTTCTTCTACGCGCTGGGCAGCCTCTATGACGATCGCCGCGACCGCAGCGTGCTGTTCTGGAAGTCGTTGCCGGTATCCGACACCCAGACCGTGCTGTCCAAGGCACTGTGGGCGCTGGTGCTCGCACCGCTGATCGCGATGGTCATCGGTCTGGCGGTTGGTCTGGTGCTGTGGGTGGTTGCGATGCTGGGCGCGGCCGGTGCTGGCGCCACCAGCCCCTGGGCTATTGCCACCCACTCCCATCCGTTCCGCATCCTGGGCCTGGTCCTGAGCACCTTGCCGATCAGCCTGCTCTGGGCACTGCCAACCGTGGGCTGGCTGATGTTCTGCTCGGCACTGGTGCGGACCAAGCCGTTCCTGTGGGCGGTACTCATCCCGCTGCTGGCCTGCACCATGATCAGCATCCTCGGCGCCATGCCGGGCGTGAAGCTGCCGCTGGGTTGGATCTGGTACACCGTTGCGTACCGCGGCCTGCTCAGCGTGTTCCCGTCATCGTGGCTGCCACGCGGACTGACTGACACCAACATCAATGAGAATGACCTGCAGACGCCTGCCGATCTGGTGCAGTGGCTGCTTCAGCATCACAGCCTGAGCAAGGTATTGTCCAATCCTGACATCTGGATCGGCGCTGTGATCGGTATCGCCCTGATCGTGGCCTCTGTTTACCTGCGCCGCCGGCGCGACGACATCTGACCCTTGATCAGGAGAGTGTTCATGCACAAGACGTTTGTACTGGCCGCTTTGCTGGCTGCGCCGGGCGCAGCCTTCGCCACCCAGCCCTGCGCGTTTACAGCACCGCAGTCGTTGAACCTGGATCTGGGCAACAGCAAGATCGTGTTGTTCGAGGTGAACAGCCATGACCTGCGCCTGCAGGCCAGCCCCGGCGCAAAGGCCGCACTCAGCGGACGTGCCTGCGCCTCCAGTCAGGAACTGCTGGACCAGCTCTCGCTGACCCAGCGCAAGGACGGTGACAAGCTGATAGTGACGTTGCAGCGCAAAAACCAAGGCCTGAACTTCAACTTCGGCAACACCTACTCCTACCTGGACCTGACCGGCAGCCTGCCCGATGACGTCCTGGTGCAGCTCAAGGTCGGCTCGGGCGATGCCAGCCTGGCCGGCGCGCAGAGCATGAGCGCCGATGTCGGTTCGGGCGATGTCAGTGCACGTGACATCAAAGGTCTGGCCACGGCGGCGGTGGGTTCAGGTGACGTCGAGTTCAACAACATCGGCTCGCTCTACCTGCTGTCGGTAGGCTCCGGTGATGCCAAGGCCAATGGCGTTCGCGGCGACGCGCGGGTTGGCAGTGTCGGCTCCGGCGATGTCGAACTGAAGGGCGTACAAGGCGCCGTCAGCATTGAAAGCATTGGCTCGGGCGATGTCGATGTACGCGACAGCCGTGGCGCGGTGCGCCTGGGCTCGTTGGGCTCCGGCGATCTGGATGTCCGTGGCGCGGCCAGCCTCAAGGTTGACCGGCTTGGCAGCGGCTCGGTGAATCACTCCGGTATCAGCGGCAGCGTCGATCTGCCCAAAAAGCGCTAACTCCTTCCAATCGCAACGGAACGCACACCATGAAGATCCTCAACGCATCCCTGCTCGCCTTGGCACTGGCAATCCCGTTGGCCGCCTGCGGCGAAAAGCCTGCGGCCAATGGAACGAGCACCGATACCACCGTTGGCGCCAAAGTCCGCGAGGCCACCGATAAGGCCCGCAAGGAAATGGCCGAGGGCAATATCAGCATCGGCTCCGATGGCGCCAAGGTGGAGGTCACTCCGACCGGCGACCTGCTGATCAACGGTACCTCCATCCCGCTCAACGACAGCCAGCGTGCCATCACCCTGCGCTACCGCGCGCAGACGATCAGCATCGCCGAAGCCGGCATCGACATCGGTGTGCAGGGTGCCAACTTGGGCGCGAAGGCAGCTGGCGAAGCGATCAAAGGCATTTTCTCGGGCAACTCCGAACAGATCGAAGAACGCATCAATGCCGAGGCGGACAAGATCAAGGCCAGTGCCGCCAAGCTATGCGACCAGTTACCGGCTCTACTGGCCACCCAGCAGCAACTGGCTGCGGCCGTGCCTGAGTTCGCGCCATACGCAAAGATGGACCAGAGCAGTATCGACGACTGCCGCGAAGGCAATGTCCAGGCCCCCTGACCGGCAGCCCTGAGCTGCAATCTGGCGGGGGCGGTAGAATGACCGCCCCCGTCGTTGCTGCCCCGATGCCATGAACAAACTGTTGTTGCTGATCCTCGTTGCCTTCGCCACCCTGGCCACCGGCTGTGATCGCGAAAAGTACGCTGAGCACCGCAGCGAGCGCAGCAAGCCCAAGACCGAAGTCACCCTGGAGCGCATCGCCATCCGCCGCGCGCCCTACCCCAACCTGGACATCCTGCCGGACGGCCGCCTGCGCGTTGATGACATTGTCATCCCCTTGAACGCCGAGCAGCAGGAGTTGCTGCACACCAGCTACGTCAAGCTGCAGATCCTGCGCCAGAACACACTCGTGGATGCCGACCCGGCGCTGGCACAGGAACGCACGCTGCCGCTGCAGGTCCCGGAAGGCCAATCGCCGTTCCCGCCGGATCTGGCCAAACAGATCCCCGAGTTCGAAAAGTACGACGAAGCCCTGGCCAACCTGCGCGCATTGCGCTGACAGTAGTGCCGACCCATGGTCGGCAGAGGCTTTACCGGCAATGTCGATGTAGTGCCGACCCATGGTCGGCAGAGGCCTGCCCAGCAACCTCTCCCGTAGGGGCGGCGTAAACCGCGACGCCAACAGTCCCCGAAGGGCCGAAAGCCAACCCCTCCCCAGCCCTCCCCTTCGCTGCGCGAAAGGGAGGGGATAAAGCAGCGCACTGCCGACCATCGGCCGACAGTGCGCCCCTCAATGATCGTGGATGCCACCCAAGGTCAGCGCCGCCGGATCCAACAGGCGCTTCAACTCGGCCTCGGACAAACCACTGTCCTCAAGCGCCACTTCCAGCACCGGCCGCTGTTCCTTGTAGGCGCGCTTGGCAATCGCCGCCGCCTTCTCATAACCGATGATCGGGTTCAACGCAGTCACCAGGATGGGATTGCGTGCCAAGGCCTCACGCACCCGCTCCTGCTTGACCACCAGACCCACAAACACCTTGTCGGCCAGCAGGTTCATAACGTTGGACAGCAGCCGGATCGAATCCAGCAGATTGGCCGCGATCAACGGCAGCGCCACATTCAACTGGAAGTTGCCGGTCTGCCCGGCCAAGGTGATCGCCGCATGGTGACCAACCACCTGCGCAGCCACCATCACGGTTGCCTCCGGAATCACTGGATTGACCTTGCCCGGCATGATCGAGCTACCCGGCTGCAAGGCCGGCAGCTCCAGCTCACCCAGACCCGCCAGCGGACCGGAATTCATCCAGCGCAGGTCATTGGCGATCTTGATCAGAGCCACCGCCAGCGCATTGAGCTGGCCTGACAACTCAACCGCATCGTCCTGCGCAGCCAAGCCTTCAAACTTGTTGGCCGCACTCTCGAACTTTACCCCGGTGCTGAGCGACAGCGCCCGTGCCACCTTGCCGCCAAAGCGCGGGTCGGCGTTGATGCCGGTACCGATCGCGGTACCGCCCAGCGGCAAACGACGCAGTCGCTTCAAGGCATCCTCGATGCGCCCTTCGGCCGAGGCCAACTGTGCCGACCAGGCACCGAATTCCTGGGCAAAGGTCAGCGGCATCGCGTCCATCAGGTGGGTGCGGCCGGTCTTGACGATCTTGCCCAGGGTGCGGGCACGCTTGTCGATGGTCTTGCGCAGGTGCTTGAGCGCCGGCAGCAGCGATTCCACCACTTCGAGCTGGGCCGAGACGCGGATGGCGGTCGGGATGACGTCATTGGAGCTCTGCCCCAGATTGACGTGATCGTTGGGATGCACCGCGGTCTTGCCGGCCTTGCCACCGTGGTTGGCCAGCGTGGCGATGACCTCGTTGGCATTCATGTTCGACGAAGTGCCCGAGCCGGTCTGGTAGACATCGATCGGAAACTGGCTGTCATGCGCGCCGATCGCGACTTCGGCCGCCGCTGACTGGATCGCCTTGCCCACGCCCTTTGGCAGCAGCCCAAGGCCGGTATTGACCTCAGCCGCGGCACCCTTGATCAGGCCCAGCGCCCGGATGAAGGCGCGCGGCATGCGCTGCCCTGAAATCGGGAAATTCTCGACCGCGCGCTGGGTCTGCGCGCCCCACAGGGCCTCGGCGGGCACCTGCAGCTCGCCCATGCTGTCGTGTTCGGTCCGGAAACCACTCTTGGATGCCTTGCTCATCATCTACTCCGCACTTCTTCGTTGGGGGGAAAGGAAGCTGCGGCTGGCAATGGGCAGGCTTCCCTGGCTGGCGGCTGCCGACACCATACCCGTCATAAGCGGCAATGGCACCTGCGGCCGACGGGATTCAATGGCCCGCCAGCGGTCGTTGCCCCGGCAGCGTAGAATATGCGCCCCCGCCACTGCCCAACCGCCTGCCGCCATGACGGATACGTCCCGCCAAGAAGCCGCCCTGCTCGCCCTGTCCCCGCTTGATGGCCGTTATGCCGGCAAGGTCGACGCATTGCGCCCGATCTTCTCCGAGTACGGCCTGATCAAGGCCCGCGTCAAGGTCGAGATCGAATGGCTGCTGGCGCTGGGCGCCGAGCCGGGCATCACCGAGCTGGCCGACTTCTCGGCCGCCGGCAAGGCCAAGCTGCATGCACTGGCCGATGGCTTCTCGGTTGAGAACGCCGCCCGCGTCAAGGAAATCGAGCGCACCACCAACCACGACGTCAAAGCCGTGGAGTACTTCATCAAGGAACAGCTCAAGGACGATGCCGAGCTGGCGCCGGCCTTGGAGTTCGTGCATTTCGCCTGCACCAGCGAGGACATCAACAACCTGTCCTACGGCCTGATGCTGGCCGAAGCCCGCGACAAGGTGATCCTGCCCGGTTACAGCGGCATCGCCGCCTCGCTGCGCCAGCTCGCCCACGCCCAGGCCGAACAGCCGATGCTGTCGCGCACCCACGGCCAGACCGCCTCGCCGACCACCCTGGGCAAGGAACTGGCCAACGTCGTCGCCCGTCTGGAACGGCAGATCCGCCAGATCGGCGCTGTCGAGCTGACCGGCAAGATCAACGGCGCCGTCGGCAACTACAACGCCCACGTCGTGTCCTACCCGAACATCGACTGGCCGGCCTTCGCCGAGCGCTTCGTTACCTCGCTGGGCCTGGTGTTCAATCCCTACACCACGCAGATCGAGCCGCACGACAACGTCGCCGAGATCGGTGATGCTGCACGCCGCGCCAACACCATCCTGATCGACCTGTCGCGCGACATCTGGGGCTACATCTCGCTGGGCTACTTCAAGCAGAAGCTCAAGGAAGGCGAAGTCGGCTCCTCGACCATGCCGCACAAGGTCAACCCGATCGATTTCGAAAACGCCGAAGGCAACTTCGGTATCGGCAATGCCTTGTTCGAGCATTTCAGCGCCAAGCTGCCGATCAGCCGCTGGCAGCGCGACCTGACCGACTCCACCGTACTGCGCGCCGTCGGCACAGCCTTCGGCCACAGCCAGGTGGGTCTCGAGTCGCTGGCCAAGGGCCTGGGCAAGCTGACCGTGAACCCGGAGCGCCTGGACGCCGATCTGGACGCCGCCTGGGAAGTGCTGGCCGAAGCCGTACAGACGGTGATGCGCCGCCACGGCCTGCCGAATCCGTATGAGCAGCTCAAGGCCCTGACCCGCGGCCACGGCATCACCGCCGATTCGATGCGCGAATTCATCGAGACCCTGGAACTGCCGGCCGATGCCAAGCAGCGCCTGCGTGAACTAACCCCGGGTGGGTATGCCGGTTTGGCTGCTGAGCTGGCCAAGGCAATCTGAGCCGCAGAAATGCTGGATGTTTGAAGCCCTTCTCCCGTTCACGGGAGAAGGGTTGGGATGAGGGGAGGCTTTCAGATGTAGTGGCGGGGCCCACGCCGCCGGAGCGGAACCCCCCACCCCAAAAAAGACCCCAGGGGCGGGGCGAAAAAAAAGAAAGATTGTAATTAAAAAAACACGACAAACGGGG
>NZ_JBRREI010000023.1:0-70374 GCF_056760195.1 Stenotrophomonas sp. STEN020 | reverse complement strand
CCACCCCCCGCCCGCCCCCCCCCCCCCCCACCCCCCCGCCCACGAGCCCCCCACCCCGCGCCCGCCCGCCCCCCCCCCACCCCCCCCCCCCCAGCCCCCCCCCCCCCCCCCACTACAGATGAGCATTCCCGGTAAGGCCTCTGCCGAGCATGGCTCGGCACTACCGCCTACCGGCGCCGGTCAGCCTGGGTGGGCTGGCGGCAGGTATAATCGCCGGTTCATTCGTTTCTGATGCGCCCGGGCGGGCGCCCCTGCCATGTCCGAAGTCGCCACCGAAGCCGCGCGCCGCCGCACCTTCGCCATCATTTCCCACCCTGACGCGGGTAAGACCACGCTGACCGAAAAGCTGTTGCTGTTCGGGGGCGCGATCCAGATGGCCGGCTCGGTCAAGGGCCGCAAGGCCGCGCGTCACGCCACCTCGGACTGGATGGCGTTGGAGAAGGAACGCGGCATCTCCGTTACTTCCTCGGTGATGCAGTTCCCGTACGACGACAAGATCATCAACCTGCTCGACACCCCCGGCCATGCCGACTTCGGCGAGGACACCTACCGCGTGTTGACCGCGGTGGATTCGGCGCTGATGGTGATCGACGTGGCCAAGGGCGTGGAAGAGCGCACCATCAAGCTGATGGAAGTCTGCCGCCTGCGCGATACCCCGATCATGACCTTCATCAACAAACTCGATCGCGAAGGCAAAGAGCCGATCGACCTGCTGGATGAAGTGGAAACCGTGCTCGGCATCCAGTGTGCACCGGTGACCTGGCCGATCGGCATGGGCCAGCGCCTGAAGGGCGTGGTACACCTGTTGACCGGCGAAGTGCACCTGTACGAACAGGGCCGCAACTTCACCCGTCAGGATTCGACCATTTTCCCGTCGCTGGACGCACCCGGCCTGGCCGAGAAGATCGGCGAAAAGATGCTGGCCGACCTGCGCGACGAACTGGAACTGGTGCAGGGCGCCAGCCACCCGTTCGATGTCGAAGCCTACCTGGCCGGCAAGCAGACCCCGGTGTTCTTCGGCTCGGGCGTCAACAACTTCGGCGTGCAGCCGCTGCTGGACTTCTTCGTCGAGCACGCGCCGGCACCGCAGACCCGCGCCACCACCGGCCGCGACATCGCACCGCAGGAAAACAAGCTGACCGGCTTCGTGTTCAAGATCCAGGCCAACATGGACCCGCAGCACCGTGACCGCGTTGCCTTCATGCGCGTGTGCTCGGGCAAGTTCACTGCCGGCATGAAGACCTTCCATGTGCGCACCGGCAAGGAAATGAAGCTGGCCAACGCACTGACCTTCATGGCCAGCGACCGCGAGATCGCCGCCGAGGCGTGGCCGGGCGACGTGATCGGCATCCACAACCACGGCACCATCTCCATCGGCGACACCTTCACCGAAGGCGAAGCGATCACCTTCACCGGCATCCCCAACTTCGCCCCGGAACTGTTCCGCCGTGCCCGCCTCAAGGACCCGCTCAAGCTCAAGCAGCTGCAGAAGGGCCTGGCGCAGTTGTCGGAAGAAGGTGCCACCCAGTTCTTCCGCCCACTGATGAGCAACGACCTGATCCTCGGCGCGGTCGGCGTGCTGCAGTTCGACGTGGCCGCTTACCGGCTGAAGGACGAGTATGGCGTGGAAGCAGTGTTCGAACCGGTATCGGTGATCACCGCACGCTGGGTGACCTGCAGCAATGCCAAGAAGCTGGAAGAGTTCCGCGAGAAGAACGCCAGCAACCTCAGCATCGATGCCGCCGGCCACCTGGTCTACCTGGCACCGACCCGGGTCAACCTGCAGTTGGCCCAGGAACGCGCGCCCGACGTGCGGTTCTCCGCCACGCGTGAGGCCGCGCACACGGTTTCGGTCGCCTAAGTCTGATGGCGGCGTGCACACGCCGCCGTTCGGGGTGATGATAGCGGGCACCGGGCCTCCCCCCAGCCCGCGCCCTCATTGCCCATGACCGCAACCGTTGCATCGATCCGCGAAGAAGTTGCCAGCGCCCTCACCCATGGTCTTGGCGCGGTCAGCGCACTGGCTGGCGGCGCCGTACTCATCACCCTCGCCGCCATCTACGGCGATGGCTGGCAGCTGGCCAGCGCCATTGTTTTTGGCGTAGCGCTGTTGCTGCTGTACACCGCTTCCACCCTGTACCACGCCATCCAGCACCCGGTGGCCAAGGGCCGGCTGAAGATCTTCGACCACTGCGCGATCTACGTACTGATCGCCGGTACCTATACCCCATTCACCCTGATCGGCCTGCGCGGCCCCTGGGGCTGGGGACTGTTTTCAGCAATATGGGCGCTGGCCTTCTTCGGCGTCATCTTCAAGCTGTTCTATACCGGCCGCTTCAAGAAACTGTCCACTGCAATCTATATCGCCATGGGCTGGCTGGTGGTGGTCGCGATCAAGCCTATGTGGAACTCGCTGGACGGCTGGACGCTGGGCTGGCTGTTTGCCGGCGGCATTTTCTACACGCTGGGCACGGTGTTCTATCACCGCGAGCAACTGCCGTATTCGCATGCGATCTGGCACCTGTTCGTCATTGCCGGTAGCGTCTGTCACTTCGTTTCGGTGACTGCGCAAATCCTGTAACGCCTGCGAGCACGACGACGTCATCCGCGCACCGCAACGCCAGCGCGGTGCGCAGGCGCTGGAACAGCAGCGCGGGCCAGCATCCAAACCGACCACGACGGGATTGAGATTGAGGCGGGCACCACGCCCGCCAGCAACAACCGACTTACGTACCGGTGATGTACTGCTGCAGCTGGCCCAGCTCGCGGCGCTGCGCTTCGATCACCGACTTGACCAGGTCTCCAATCGAGATCACACCCACCACTTCGTCACCGTCGACGACCGGCAAATGGCGGATACGACGATTGGTCACCAGCTCCAGGCACTGCTCCACCGTCACCGTGGGCGCCACGGTGACCAGCTCGGCGGTCATGATCTCGCGCACCGGCGTGGTGGCCGAAGATCGGTCCATCAACACGATCTTGCGGGCGTAGTCACGCTCGGAAAGGATGCCGACAAGCTTGCGGCCATCCATCACCAACACAGCGCCGATGCCCTTTTCGGCCATCAACCGGATCGCCTGCACCACCGCCACATCCGGCGGCACTGCGTGGATTTCAGGGGACTTGGCCCCTAGCAACTGTCGAACGGTCTGCATGGCGTTCTCCTGCGCTGGCGAATGGGGCAGATACTGCCACGTTCGCCGGCTGCCAGGTATCGACCAGGTACAACGGCCGCTGTTTGGCCTCCATGTACATCCGCCCCAGGTATTCGCCGATCAGACCCAGCGCGATCAGTTGCACCCCGCCCAGGAACAGGATCACCGCCATCATCGTCGGCCAGCCCGCAACCCGGTCCCCATACAGGGCAGCCTTGCCGATAACCCATGCTGCAAAGCCAAACGCACCGGCGGCGGTGAATAGGCCCAGATAGGTCGCCACCCGCAACGGTGCGGTGGAGAAGCTGGTGATGCCTTCCAGCGCGAAGTTCCACAGCTTCCAGAAGCCGAACTTGCTGTTGCCAGCCAAACGCGCTTCGCGCCGATATGGCAGGGCGACACGGTTATAGCCGACCCAGCCAAACAGACCTTTCATGAACCGATGACGTTCGCGCAACTGCCGCAAGCCGGCCAGGGCGCGCGGCGAAAGCAGGCGGAAATCGCCGGTATCGGCCGGAATAGGCGTTTTCGACAAACGCCCCATCACCCGATAGAACGCCGCCGCGGTGAAACGCTTCAACCAGCCATCGCCACCGCGCTCCATCCGCGTACCGTAGACATCGTCATGACCTTGCTGCCAGAGCGCGACAAACTGCGGAATCAGTTCCGGTGGATCCTGACCGTCAGCATCAAGCAGAATCACCGCACCTTCCTCGACGAAGTCCAGCCCGGCCGTCAGTGCGGCCTCCTTGCCGAAATTGCGCGACAAGCGCAGCGCTGACACCCGCGATTCCTGCGCCGCCAGCTGCTGCATCACTGCCCATGTCGCATCGCTGCTGCCGTCATCGACATACAGAATGCGGCCATCAACATCGCCTTCCAGCGCCTGCAGCTGCGCACACAGGCGCGGATGCAACTGCGGCAACGCCTCCTGCTCGTTGAAAGCGGTGATCAGCAGGGTCAGGCGTTCTGGCGTATTCATTGGCAAAGTCTAACAACAGCCATCAGATCAATTGCCGTCGTCGACATAGTCGGCCCCACCCAGCTGGCGCGCCTGGCGTTGGATCCAGGCAGCGCGGCGCTGCACATACGGTCCGGGCTTGGCCGCGTTGTACCGCCGCGGTGACGGCAGCACAGCCGCCAACCTCGCGCTCTCGGCAGGGCTCAGACGCGCCGCGTCCTTGCCCCAATAGGCGCGCGATGCCGCCTGCACACCATAAATACCGTCGCCAAACTCAGCCACGTTGGCGTACATCTCGATGATCCGCTGCTTCGGCCACAGCGCTTCAATCAATACCGTGTACCAGACCTCCAAGCCCTTGCGCAGCCAGCTGCGCCCCTGCCAGAGGAACACGTTCTTGGCAGTCTGCTGGCTGATCGTACTGGCACCGCGCAGGCGTCCACCGCGCTCATTGTGCTTGCGCGCCTTCTCGATCGCCTGCAGGTCGAACCCGTTGTGTTCCGGGAAGCGCTGGTCCTCTGCCGCCACCAAGGATATCGGCACACTGCGCGCCATCTGGTCCAGATCACGCCACTGGTAGCGGATGCGGAACTTCCAGTCCCCCTGCGCCAGCGCCTCCATCTGCCGGAACACCATCACCGTAGAAAACGGCGGGTCAACGAAGCGCAGCACCAGCACCTGCAATACGCTGAACACGACAAACGCGACCGGCGCCCACAGCAAGCGCCGCAACCAGCGCTTCCTACGCCCTGCTTTCGTCCCCACTCCCTGCTCCACCTTGAGCTCGGCCTGCTCCGCCCCCATTGATATCCACCTTGCAAAACCTTTTGTCCGGCGCATTATCCGGCACCGGCCCCACCTCGCGTAGATCCAGCCCCATGACCGACACCTCCGACCTGCTTGTCCGCTTCCTCCTGCCCGCCGCCGGTGTGCGCGGCGTCCATGTCCGGCTGGGCCAGAGCTGGCGCGAAATCCTGTCCCATGGCGACTACCCGGCCGCCGCCACGCGCCTGCTGGGTGAGGCCAGCGTGGCCTCGGCACTGTTTACCGGCCACACCAAGGTAGATGGCCGACTGTCCATTCAGCTGCGCAGCGGTAGCGCCCTGCGCGCTCTGTTCAGCGAATGCACCTCGGCCGGCACCCTGCGTGGCATCGTCCAGCTGAACGACGGCGAGGACGCCCCGACCACGCTGAAGGCATTGGGCGAGGATGCCCTGCTCGCCATTACCATCGAGAACCCGGGCCTGGATCCGCGGGAGCCGCAGCGCTACCAGAGCCTGGTTGCACTGACCGGCGACAGCCTGGACGAGGCATTCGAGGACTACTTCCGCCACTCCGAGCAGTTGCCGACACGCCTGCTGTTGGCCAGCGACGGCGAGCACGCCGCCGGCCTGCTGCTGCAGAAACTGCCGGGCGACGAGGGCGACGAGGATGGCTGGGTCCGCGCTGGAGCACTGTTTGACACTCTCGGCCGCGACGAGCTGCTGGCGCTGCCGGGCAGCGAACTGCTGCACCGCCTGTTCCATGAGGAGAACCCGGAGCTGGTCGGTGACAAGGCCCTGAGCTTTGGCTGCTCCTGCTCGCGTGAGCGGGTCAGCTCCATGCTGCAGTCGCTGGGCGAAGAGGAAGCCCGCGCCGCCGCCGAGCCCACCGGACAGGTCGAAGTACGCTGTGAGTTCTGCGGCCAGGAGTATCACTTCCCATTAGCAGAATTCGGCGTATTGTTCAGTTCCACACCGGCGAACCAGCCAGCTCCTGAGCGGCTGCAATAACGGTCCGACGAGTTACGTTCTGGGGAGGGCGAAGACTTGTTAAGAAACCATAAACCGCATAGGATCCAGAACTCACGCGCCGGGAACTTCCTGGCGTCAACGGGGTCTTACTGAGTCCATGAACACCTTACTCCGCCTACCGCTTGCCCTGATGATCGCCCTTGGTGTGGTCACGGGCGCGCATGCGCAGAGCAAGCCGCGTGCCGTGGACAGCACTGTGTTGCCGGTATGGAACCGCGGTAGCGGCAAGGTCGAAGCCCTGCTCTACCTTGAGCCCACCGGCACCCAGAACGTCGGCGCTCGCTGGAATTTCGGTCGTAGCTCGCTGGACGCGGCCTTTGGCCTGTCCTCCGGCGACTCGCTTGGCCTGCTCTGCAACGGCAGCGGCGGCAGCAGTATTGGTGGCCTCGCCAGTCACTGCATGCTCGCCAGCCTGGGCGATGACGACGACAACAATGGTCGTCATATCTCGGCCACCACTGCGTTCAACCGCCCTGGCGGGCGCGTCGGCATCACCGCCGGCACCGGCCGCGACACGCTCCCGGCCTGGTTGTCGAACGGCGGCAAAGCCGGCGCAGCGCGGGTCGAACAGAACGACCTGACCGTATTCGGGCAGAAGAACATCGGCCGCGAAGGCTTCGTCTCCATCGGCGGCACCTACGCCAAGGCGCGCCTGGTCCCGTTGACCGACGCCGCACCGGCAGTTGCCGACCAGTGGGACAGCAAGAGCCTGAGCGTCGGCGGCGGCTATGGCGCTTTCAGCGCCAATGTGATCGGCCGCGTGGTCGACGCCCCGGGCCACAGCGGCAAATGGGAAGGTCTGGGCCTGGGCATCACCTGGCGCACCCCGTGGAGCGGCCAGCTCACGGTCGGCGCCGAAAACGTGATCACCCGCGGCAAAAATCCGTTCTCGCCACGTAACGAAAGCAATGACGACGGGGCAATCCCGTACGTCCGTTACGAACAAGACCTGTAACCCCCCCCCACAACTTGATCCAGAAAACGCCCCGCCTGTCGGGGCTTTTTGCATTGCAGCATTTATCAAAGGCGAATGCCCACACCTCGACTTTGCTGAATTGGAACAAATTACACAACTTCATTAACCAATCTTTAATTTATTTGCAGTCGCAAGTACTATCGGTCTCAAGCCCATGGTTTTGGACCCGCTTTTCGGATCCGCCAGCGGCCATCCCAGCTATACCAAGTCCACTTGGCAGAGAGAGAGAACCAATGATTTGCAAGACCAACACACTGCGTGATGCAGTTGTACTTGCGCTCGTCGCAAGCGCCGGCACAGCCGGTACGGCCTATGCCCAGGAAGCCGAAAAGGGCGCAACCAACCTGGATCGCATCGAGGTTACCGGTTCGCGCATCAAGAGCGCCGACATCGAAACCTCCCAGCCGGTACTGACGCTCTCGCGCCAGGACATCGAAAAGCAGGGTGTCACCTCGGTCGCCGACATCCTGCAACGCATTTCCGCCAACGGTGCCGCGCTTAACCGCACCTTCAACAACGGCGGTGACGGCTCGGCCGGCATCAGCCTGCGTAACCTGGGCAGCTCGCGCACCCTGGTGCTGGTCAATGGCCGCCGCTGGACCACCGGCCTGGACGGCAGCGTCGACCTGAACACCATCCCGGTGTCGATGGTCGAGCGTATCGAAGTGCTGAAGGACGGTGCCTCGACGATCTACGGCTCCGACGCCATCGCCGGCGTTGTCAACATCATCACCAAGCAGAACTTCGAAGGCGCTGAAGCCAACGCCTACGTCGGCCAGTACTCGGCTGGTGACGGCGACCGTCAGGCCTATGACTTCACCCTCGGCACCACCAGCGACCGCGCAACCGTGACCATCGGTGCGTCGTACGTGAAGGAAGGCGAAGTCATGGCGGGTGACCGCAAGATTTCCGCCGGTGGCCCGCCGTTCTTCAGCGGCCAGTCGGGCACCGGCTTCCCGGGCTCTTACGTTCGCGGCGGCAAGCGCTACGTCATCATCAATGGTGTTGAAACCGCATACGTGGCCAATACCCACGGCTACAACACCGCGCCGGACAACTACCTGCTCACCCCGAACGAGCGCACCTCGTTGTTCGCGCAGGGCTCGTACAACATCACCGACGCCGTGACGTTCCGTACCGAAGCGATGTACAACGAGCGCAAGTCCGAGCAGCTGCTCGCTGCCATGCCGGTCACCGGCCAGCGGTTGAGCAAGGACAGCATTTACAACCCCTACGGCGTTGACCTGACTGGCGTGAACCGTCGTTTCATCGAAACCGGCGGCCGTTCGTTCAACCAGAACGTCAAGAACTGGCACTTCTATGGTGGCTTCGACGGCTTCTTCGAGTTTGCTGATCGCAACTTCGACTGGGATGTCGGCTACCGTTATGACAAGAGCGACGAGAACGTCCTGACCTACGGTCTGTTCAATCTCGCCAATCTCCAGGCTGCTTACGGCCCGTCGGAAATCCGCAATGGCGTCCCGGTCTGCGTAACTGCCAAGGGCGGCGACGTCATCGCCGGCTGTACCCCGGTCAACCCGTTGGGTGACCGCGGCTCGATCTCGCAGGCCGCGCTGGACTACACCTCCTTCACCGCGCACGACTCGTCCTCGGTCGTCTCCAAGGGCTATACCGCCAACATCAGCGGTGAGATCGTCAAGCTGCCGGCCGGCTCGCTGGCTTTCGCTGCCGGTTACGAGTACCGCAAGGAAAGCGGCCAGTTCGATCCGGATGCGTTCATCGCTGCCGGCCTGAGCACCGGCAACGGCGCCAAGCCGACCAAGGGCTCCTACGATCTGAACGAGTTCTTCGTCGAACTGTCGATCCCGGTGCTGGCTGACCTGCCGGGTGCCAAGCTGCTGGACTTCAGCGTCGCTACGCGCCTGTCCGACTACAGCAACTTCGGCAACACCGTCAATAGCAAGTTTGGCTTCCGCTGGAAGCCGATCGACGACCTGATGGTTCGTGGTAACTACAGCGAAGGCTTCCGCGCACCGAGCATCAGCAATCTGTATGCAGGCGACGGCGATTCGTTCGAAAGCTACGCCGATCCGTGCGCGTTGCAGCTCAGCAACCCGACCGTGGCTCAGCGCTGCGCCGCCGCTGGCGTGCCGGCCAACTTCACGCAGCCGGGTGCCGGCACCGGCTCCAAGCAGACCTTGGAGCCGTGGACCTGGGCATCCAACCCCAACCTGCAGGCGGAAACCTCGACGAGCAAGACCTTGGGCTTTGTGTACAGCCCGAGCTTCGTTGAAGGCCTGAACGTCAGCCTGGACTGGTGGCAGATCAAGATCGACAACGCCATCACCCGTCCGGAAGCACAGTTCATCCTGGACAAGTGCTACGCCGGCTCGACCGCCGAAGCAGCGACCTACTGCGGCCTGATCACGCGTGACCCGAACTACGCCGACCAGGCGTACTACATCACCAACGTGCGCATGCAGCTGATGAACCTGTCGGCGTTCAAGGTTGAAGGCTGGGATCTGTCGGCCAGCTACCGTCTGCCGGAAACCTCGTTCGGTCAGTTCACGGTCAATTTCGACGGTACCTACCTGTCGAAGTGGGAGCGCCAGGCAACCAAGGAATCCCAGTTCGAGACGCTGCAGGGCCGCTATCTCGACCAGGATCCGTACTGGCGTGTCCGTGCCAACCTGTACCTGGGCTGGGAACACGGCAACTTCGGCGCAACCTGGGGCATGCGTTACATGTCCGGCCTGACCGAAGCCTGCGACTTCGGTGACGACGACATGAACGGCACCTACTGCTCGGATCCGAGCCGTCTGCGCAACCACATGGGCGGCACGGTCTACAACGACCTGCAGGTACGTTACTCCACCCCGTGGAACGCCATCGTTTCGGTCGGCTTGAACAATGCGTTCGACCGCGATCCGCCGGTGTCCTACAGCACCTCCTACAACATGTTCGACCCGCAGTACGACCTGCCGGGCCGTTTCATGTACATGCAGTACAAGCAGAAGTTCTGATCGATTCACTGATCACGCTCTGCAACAACGGCCCCGAAAGGGGCCGTTGTCTTTTGCGGTTTGCTACGCATGGCGCTCCATCGAGCCATGCACAACGGGCAAACAAAAAGCCGCTTCGCAGCGGCTCTCTGGTTTCTGCACTGGCAACCGGACTCAACCGTTGGGTATCAACGTCTCGATCACATGCTCGACATAGGCCTCGAAATCTTCTCGGGCCTGCTTGGGCTGCTGCAGCTGCAACGACAACTGCAGGAAACCGACATAGGCCGCATAGGCCAGCCGCGCACGATGACGCGCATCGGTGGAGCTGAGCCCGGCCTGGCGGAACGAGGCGATCAGGTACTCCATACGCCGCTGCGAGACGCGGTCGATGACCGGCCGCACCATCGGGTTGTCCAAGGCCTTGAGCAGCTCGCTATAGATGACGTGCGGGGTGACTTCATGGGCCACCAGCTGAAACAGCGCGCGCAGCCGCGTACGCGGATCTGGCACCTCTTCCAGGCTGCCGAAAACCTGCTGCTGCTCGACTACTTCCCAGCGCTCCAAGGCTGCTTGCAACAGCGCGTCGCGCGAAGGGAAATGCCAATAGAAACTGCCCTTGGTGACGCCAAGGCGGCGCGCCAGCGGCTCTACCGCGACTGCGCCCACACCCTGTTCAGCGATCAAGTCCAAGGCCGCTTGCGCCCAGTCGTCCGCGCTCAGGCGGCTGTTCCGCGTGCTGCGGGACTCGGTGCTGGAAACTGAAGAATCGTTCATGGGCAGATTTAACCATACGGCGGGGACTGGTTGCAGTATGTAGACAACAAAAATCCGGACAATCTGGCAAATAAATGATCAGGCCTGTCGGCCTCCCCTTTCCTAGTCAGCATTTCCATACTCATAGGTATTGACAGTTATTCAGGCCATTCCATACCATCAGGTATGGTTACGCCAACTCCTATTCCTGTTTCCCCTGAAGACATCCGGCTGGAAGGCGCGCATGGCGCCGGTCTGGGCGCGTCCAGAACCAGCGGAAAACAGCCTTGCATCCTGTTCGCGCATGGCTTCGGCCAGACCCGCGGCGCATGGACTGCAACTGCAGAAACGCTTAACGCCGAAGGCCACGCCACGCTCAGCTATGACGCGCGCGGCCATGGCGATTCGGACTGGAATGCCAGCGATCTGCCCTACCACGGCGATCAGTTCACCGATGACCTGATCGTGGTCGCTGGCGAGCTGCCGCGGCCACCGGTATTGGTCGCAGCTTCCATGGGCGGCCTGTTTGGCCTGATGGCCGAAGCGCGCTGGCCGGGCCTGTTCTCGGCGATGGTGCTGGTGGATATAACCCCACGCTGGGAAACCAGCGGTGTGGAGCGCATCCTTGCCTTCATGAGCGCGCATCCGGACGGTTTCGCCTCGCTGCAAGCCGCTGCCGATACCATTTCCGCCTATATGCCGCACCGCCCGCGCAAGAGCGAAGAGTCGCTGCGTGCGTTGCTGCGCCCAGACAAGGACGGCCGCTGGAACTGGCATTGGGACCCGCGCCTGGTCAACGAATTGGCACGCGACAGCGAACAGCATCAGGGCGTGATTGCCGAAGCCGCACGACAAGTGCAATGCCCGCTGCTGCTGGTCAGTGGCGGCCGCAGTGATCTGGTCTCACCGCAGACCGTTGAAGAATTCATGGCGCTGGTGCCACACGCACAGCATGTCCATCTGCCCCACGCGACCCACATGGTGGCCGGCGATGACAACAATGCGTTTACCGCCGCTGTGTTGAACTATCTGGACGCACTGCCTTCCGCAGCGTCCGCCCGAACCGAGCACGTTACCGGAGCACGTCCATGAGCATCGTCGTACCTTTCCTGGCCCTGCTGCTTGCAGGTGCCTTTGTTGCCTACCACCGCATGCGGCTCGTCGTCTGGACGGTCATCAGTGTGGCGGCCCTGGCCATCTGCTGGTTTGCCGGCGTCAACCAGACCGCGATCATCGTCGCTGCCGCCATCGTTGCGCTGATCTGCGTGCCGGTGCTGCTGCCATTCCTGCGCAAGCCGCTGATCACCGCACCGTTCATGGGTGTGTTCCGCAAGGTGTTGCCGCCGCTGTCCAAGACCGAGCGTATCGCTCTGGAAACCGGCTCGGTCGGTTTTGAAGGCGAGCTGTTCACCGGCGACCCGGACTGGAACATCCTGCTCAACTATCCCAAACCGCAGCTCACCGCCGAAGAACAGGCCTTCCTGGATGGCCCGGTGGAAGAGCTGTGCAAGATGGTCAATGACTTCGAGATCACCCACGTCTACGCGGATCTGCCGCCGGACATGTGGGAGTTCATCAAGAAGAACAAGTTCTTCGGCATGATCATTCCGAAGGAATACGGTGGTCTGGGCTTCAGCGCGCTGGCCCACCACAAGGTGATCCAGAAGCTGGCCTCGGTGTCGAGCGTGGTCAGCTCCACCGTCGGCGTGCCCAACTCGCTTGGCCCGGGCGAACTGCTCAACCATTACGGTACGCAGGAACAGAAGGACTACTACCTGCCGCGCCTGGCCATCGGCCAGGAAGTGCCGTGCTTCGGTTTGACCGGTCCGTTCGCCGGTTCCGATGCCACCTCCATCCCCGACTTCGGCATCGTCTGCAAGGGCATGTGGAAGGGCGAGGAAGTGCTGGGCCTGAAGCTGACTTTCGACAAGCGCTACATCACCCTGGCACCGGTCGCGACCCTGATCGGCATGGCTTTCCGCATGTACGATCCGGACGGCCTGCTCGGCGACACCAAGGACATCGGCATCACCCTGGCACTGCTGCCGCGTGACACCGATGGCGTGGAAATCGGCCGTCGCCACTTCCCGCTGAACTCGACCTTCCAGAACGGTCCGATCCGCGGCAAGGACGTGTTCATCCCGATGAGCCAGCTGATCGGCGGCGCCGAGAAGCGCGGACTGGGCTGGAACATGCTCAACGAGTGCCTGGCCGTTGGTCGCTCCATCACCCTGCCCTCCACCGCTTCGGGCGGCGTCAAGGCTGGCGCAGTGGTTACCGGTGCCTATGCGCGCATCCGCAAGCAGTTCGGCCTGTCGGTCGGCCGCTTCGAAGGCGTGGAAGAAGCACTGGCCCGCATCGGTGGCAAGGCTTACAAGATCAGCGCGCTATCGCAGGCAACCGCAGCTGCGGTTGACCGTGGCGATGTACCGTCGGTGCCGTCGGCGATCGCCAAGTACCACTGCACCAACATGAGCCGCGAAGTCATTTCCGATGTGATGGACGTGATCGGCGGCAAGGGCATCATCCTCGGGCCGCGCAACTTTGCCGGCCGCAGCTGGCAGGCCGCGCCGATCGCCATCACGGTGGAAGGTGCCAACATCATGACCCGCTCGCTGCTGATCTTCGGCCAGGGCGCCATCCTCTGCCACCCGTGGGTGCTGAAGGAAATGAAGGCCGCGCAGGACGAGGACCGCAAGGCTGGCCTGCGTGAGTTCGACCAGGCGCTGTTCGGCCATGTGCGGTTCGGCATCTCCAACGCCGTTCGCTCGCTGTGGTTCGGCCTGACCGGTGCGCGCTTCGGCGCCGCCCCGGGCGATGCCTACACCCGCCGTTACTTCCGCAAGCTGGACCGTTACTCGGCCAACCTGGCGCTGATGGCCGACATCTCGATGATGACGCTCGGCGGCAAGCTCAAGTTCAAGGAATCGCTGTCCGGTCGCCTCGGTGATGTGCTCAGCCACATCTACATGACCAGCGCCATGCTCAAGCGTTACCACGACGAAGGCGCACCGAGCGCCGACCAGCCGCTGCTGGCCTGGGCCTTCCACGACAGCGTGCACAAGATCGAGGAATCGCTGTCGGCTGCACTGCGCAACTTCCCGATCCGTCCGATCGGCTGGCTGATGTGGGCACTGATCTTCCCGTTCGGCCGTCGTGCCGAGGCCCCGGGCGATCGCCTGAGCCGCCGCGTTGCCGCTACGCTGATGGCACCGGGCGAAGCGCGTGACCGTCTGGCCCAGGGCGTGTTCCTGACCCCCTGCGAGAACAACCCGGGCGGCCGTATCAACAGCTACCTGTCCAAGGCGATCATGGCCGAGCCGGTCGAGCGCAAGTTCATCAAGGCACTGAAGACCAAGGGCATCGAAGCGCTGACCTTCGCCAGCCAGCTGGACGAAGCCGTGGCCGAAGGCGTGATCACCCAGGACGAGCGCAAGCTGCTGGAAGAGCTGCGCGAGCTGACCATGGACACCATCACCGTGGACGACTTCGAACCGCACGAACTGCGTTCGGCCGGCTACTACGACCTGCCGGGCAAGCAGCGCCCGCAGCCGCAGCAGGCGGCGTAAGCCAGCCCACAAGTAATACCGACGGCGGGCCTTGTGCCCGCCGTTTTTCTTTCAGGAAGCCACGTCATGACTGCTCCGCTGCTTTCGCTGTATCACCGCTTCACCCGCTGGCCGGCAGGAAACTGGTTGTTCTCGCGTGCGGTGTGCTTCAAGGCACCCTACTTCGCCAGCATCTCGCCGCTGATCACTGCATTGGAACCGGGTCGCTGCGAAGGCGTGATCCGCCAGCGCCGCCGCATCAGCAACCATATCGGCACCGTACACGCGATAGCGATGTGCAATCTGGCCGAGCTGGTCGGAGGTGTGATGGTGGATGCCAGCCTGCCGGGCGACATGCGCTGGATTCCGAAGGGCATGGAAGTAAAGTACCAGGCCAAGGCGCTGGGCGTGCTGACTGCGGTAGCGACGCCGGAATCATCCATCGTCAGCGCGAGCGAGGGCTATGACCTGCCGGTGCTCGTACGGGTAACCGATACCAAGGGCATCGAAGTATTCCAAGCCCGCATAGCGATGTGGGTATCGCCAAAGAAAACCTGACCGGTAGTGCCGAGCCATGCTCGGCAGGCCTTACAAACAAACCAACCTGTAGTGCCGAGCCATGCTCGGCAGAGGCCTTGCCTGTACAGCCCCTGCCGAGCATGGCTCGGCACTACATGTGGATCTATCGGTAACGCCCCTTGCCGAGCATGGCTCGGCACTACAGCGCGCGTAGCAGCAACGCGACGATTGCCGGCACGGCCTGAACGTAGAAGATGCGCGGGCTGACGCTATATGCACCGTACGCACCGGCCACCACCACGCAGACCAGCGAGAACGTCACCAGCACCGGCTGTGCCAGCGCCAGCCCGGCGACGATGCCTGCCGCAAGGAAGCCGTTGTACAACCCCTGGTTTGCCGCCAGCACCCGCGTCGCCTGCGCCTTCTCCGGCGTATTGCGGAAGGTCTTCAAACCCTGTGGTTTGGTCCACAGGAACATTTCCAGCACCAGGAAGTACACATGCAACACCGCTACCAGCAGTGTCACCGCCATCGCACTCACGCCCAATACGCTCATCGCCATCTCATCCTCGCAGCACAGCGGCAACCCGCCGCAGGGTAATCACTCAGCGATCCTGCGGCAGCTTTTTCTCTTCGCGCAAGACGCCCAGCGCCGACAGCGTCATGAACACGGCCACAGCGGCACCCCCAACGAATACCGCCTGCGAACCAAACAGAGACAAGCCCTTGTGTACCCAGGCGAAGGTCAGGTCGGCACCACGGTAAACAACTGTATCGATGGCCGCACCGGCCTTGTAGCGCCATTGCCGGTCCACCCGCGTATAGATCGTCTCGCGTGCGGGTTTGCCCAATGAGAATTCGCTTGCGCGGGTCAGCACCTGGATCACCGCCACCATCACCGGCAACGGTGAGGCTGCGGCGATCGAGAAGCCGACGATGATCGCGAAACCCGGAATCAACAGCGCCGGCGCCACGCCATAACGTGACAGCAACCAACGGGTCAGGCCCAGCTGGATGATCAGGGTCAAGGCATTCACCGCCAGGTCGATGCGCGAATAGAACGCGGTGCTGGCCGCCGGATCGATGATCATGCGCCGTACGATCGAAGCCTGCTCGTTGTACAACATGGTGCCCACGCCGACCCCGAACACCACCATCAACGCCAGCCAGCGCAGCAACGGCTCGCGTGCGATCAGTTTGAGCCCGTCAAACACGCTGCCACCCATCGGTTGTTCACCGTCGGCCAGCTGCTGCTCGCGTTCACGCTGCACCGCCCAGGGTCGCAACTTCCAGATGCAGAACAGGCAGATCGACAGGAAACCGGCCGAGACCAGCATCAGGTTGGCGATGCCAACGCGCTGCACCAGCGAGCTGGTGATGATTGGCCCCAGGAATGCCCCCACCGTGCCGGCCGCGCCGATGTAACCGTAAAACGCACGCGCCTGCACGTTGGAGAACACGTCGGCCATGAAGCTCCAGAACACCGCCACCGCAAACAGGTTGAAGACGGTGATCCAGAAGAAGAACGCCATGCCCCGCCCCGGGATGTTGGCGCTGAACATCGCGTAGAAAACGAACAGAGTGAAGATGAAGAAACCATACACCAGCGGCAGGAACACCCGGCGCGGATAGCGGCTGACCAGCCAACCGTACAGTGGCTGCAGCACCAGCATGATCAGGAACACGCAGGAGAACAGGAACTGCAGGGTGAAATCCTTCAGCGGCATGCCATGGCCAGCAAACCACGCGATCAACCCTGTCGGGAACAAGGCTTCCATGTCCGCCGAGGCCGCCATTGCCTCACGCACCGGGCGCAGCACGTAGTAGCCGCTGAGTAGGCAGAAGAAGTACAGGAACGACCACCACAGCGGCGGTGAGCCGCGCAGCGCCTGCAGCAGGCGCGACACCGCGCCGGTTCCGCGCGAAACGGTCATGCGGCACCCCGGCGCAGCGGGTGGCGAGAGGACGGCGGCATCGGGGAACTCCGGTGGGACTCGACAGAGCGCGTACGTTATCTAATGCACTGCAACATCGCCAGTGCGACAGGGCTTACTCCGGCACAACGCGCCGTTCTATCCTGAGTGACTGGGGACGGAGAAGGCTGTGAAGGAATTCGACTACATCATCGTAGGCGCCGGCTCGGCCGGCTGCGTATTGGCCAACCGGCTCAGCGCCGATCCGCAGCTGCGGGTGCTGCTGATCGAGGCCGGGCCACGCGATTGGCACCCCTTCATCCATATGCCGGCCGGCATCGCACGGCTGGTCAACAACCGCCAGGTCAACTGGAGCTACGACACCGAGCCGGAACCCGCGCTGGGCAACCGCCGCCTGTGGTGGCCGCGCGGCAAGGTGCTGGGCGGCTCCAGCTCGATCAATGCCATGTGCTATGTGCGCGGCGTACCGGGCGACTACGACCGCTGGGCAGCCGCCGGTGCCAGCGGTTGGAACTGGGACAGCGTGCTGCCGTGGTTCCGCCACAGTGAGGGCAATGCGCGTGGCGCCGATGCGCTGCATGGTGCCGATGGTCCGCTGCAGGTGGCCGACCTGCGCTACGTCAATCCGCTCAGCCAGGCCTTCATCGCCGCCGGGCAGCAGGCTGGCCATACACACAACAACGACTTCAACGGTCCTCGCCACGAAGGCGTCGGCCTCTATCAGGTAACGCAGAAGGATGGCGCTCGTTGCTCCTCAGCGGCCGCCTATCTCACCCCAGTGCGTTCGCGCAGCAATCTGCAGGTGATCACCGGCGCGTTGGTGGAACGGCTGCAGATCGACGCAGGTCGCGTTACCGGCGTGCACCTGCGTGTGGGCAGCCAGCGTCAGCAGTATCACGCGGCCGCGGAAGTGCTGCTCAGCGCCGGGGCGATCAACTCACCGCAGCTGCTGATGCTGTCCGGCATCGGCCCGGCCGATGCGCTGCATGCGCAGGGCATCGAAGTGCAGTTGGACCAACCCAGCGTTGGCGCCAACCTGCAGGACCATCTGGATATCTGCACGCTATACCGCAGCGTGCCCGGCGTCAGCTACGACCGCGCCAGCGAGATCATGATCGGGCTCAACTACTTCCTGCGCGGCCATCAGGGTGCGGGCACCAGCAATGTGGCCGAAGCCGGTGGCTTCGTTCGTTCGCGTTTCGCACCTGACGAACGTGCCGACATCCAGTTCCACTTCGTCCCGGCGATGCTGGACAACCACGGCCGCAATCGCCTGCCCGGCGACGGCTACACCCTGCACGCCTGCTACCTGCATCCGCGCAGCCGCGGTCGCATCGGTCTGGCCAGCGCCGACCCGGCTGCGCCAGCGCGCATCCAGGCCAACTACCTGAGCGATGCCGAAGGCTTCGACTTGAAGATGATGATCGAAGCTGCGCGCCTGAGCCGCGACATCCTGCAGCAGGCCGCGTTCGCGCCATGGCGGAGGTCACCACTGTTCCCCGCCGATGAGCATCTGGACGATGCTGGGCTGGAAGCTTTCATCCGCGCCAAGGCCGAGACCATCTACCACCCGATCGGCACCTGCCGCATGGGCAGCGATGACGCGGCCGTGGTCGACCCGCAGCTGCGAGTGCGCGGCATTGAGGGGCTGCGGGTGATCGACGCCTCGGTGATGCCGACGCTGGTCAGCGGCAACACCAATGCGCCGACCATCATGATTGCGGAGCGGGCGGCGAGTTTGATGCTGGGGTGAGGCCCAATCCTTTAAAGCTTGGAACTAAATCAATCATCCCAAGGAGCATTGGTGCCGGCTTGTCGGACAGAAGCAAGCAAAGGCCAAAGCACACCCCTCCCCAGCCCTCCCCTTCGCTATGCGAAAGGGAGGGAGACAAGCGGCTCACGCCAACTGCAGCATGGCTGGTAGGGGGCAATGCAAGGTGGCGCAGATGGTCCGCAGCAACTCGGCTTCGGCCACGTTGACGCGCTGGTTGTGGCTGACGGTCGCAGTCACCGCTTCCACCAGCAACTGCTTGGCCAGCGGGTCCATCGAATCCAGCGGAGCCCATACCGCATCCAGGGCCAGCACCCCGTTTGCCGGAGGTGCATACGGCAGATGATCCTGCGGCAGGATGCGCTGCAGGCCGGCCAGGTAGGCACGCCGCGCTGCGGCTTCGTCGCCGGGGTTGCCGGCGCGCGCCACCACCGACAACAAGATGGCGAACTCGCGCTGCACGCCGCTGGCCTTGCGGCGTCCGAAATGCAGGTGACGCGATGGGTCCAAGGCCGCCTGCACCTGTACCAACAACAAGCGCGACAGGCAGTATTCGAACAAGGAGATGCGCCCGTCCGCATGGGTCAGCGCATCGATGCAACGCATGAAGGCCGTCAACTGCGGGCGCGGCAGGCTGCGCAGGGTCGGGAACGCCAAGGCCGCCAACGGCAACCGTAGCGCCGCGTGCAGGTCGCGCAAAGGGCCTGCCGCAATGCTCAATACGCTATCGGCCATCGGCTCGCCCAGTTGCTCGCTCACTGCTTTGCGCTGGCGCGCGGCGACCGAGGCATCCACGTCCAGCAACATCGCCAGCAACAAAGGCTGCGCCGCGCCACGATCGCCAGCCAATGCCCGCAATGGCGGCGGCAGACTGCCCGCCAGCCGTACCGCCTGCTGGTAATCGTCATCGGCTGGCGTAGCCACCTGCGCAGCCACCAACACTGGATCAACGGACATCTGCTGCATGCCCGGCAACGGCGGCAGCAGCGCATCCACGCTGGGCGCATCGCGCCCCGCCAGACCCAAGGTGCGATCTTCGGCCAATCCATCGGGCGGCGCGCTGAACCAGCTGCCACGCAGCTCCTGCAGCTGCTCGGCCCGGAATGACGGCTCCAAGCGCTGGATGCGTTCAACCAGCGGCGGATGCGTGGCGAACCAGCTGGACAGACGCAAACCTTCGCCAAACAGCATATGGCTGACTTCCTCGGCACCGGCGCGGTCGGCAAGATGCGAGCCGTCGTCGAGCCCACCGATCTTTTTCAGTGCGCCCGCCAGGCCCTGGGTCTGGCGGGTGAACTGAACCGCCGAGGCATCGGCAAGTATCTCGCGCTGGCGCGATACCGCCGCCTTGATCAAGCGCCCGAACAATACGCCGATGCTGCCGATGGCTATGCCAGCCAAGCCAATCAGCATCAGCAGGAACACCGGTCCGACACTGCGGCCGAAGCGCACGCGGCTGCCGCCGCCCATATGCATCAGCACTCGCTTGCCGATCACACTGAGCATCAGGATGCCGAACAGCACGCCCATCAGGCGGATATTCAAGCGCATATCGCCGTTGAGGATGTGGCTGAACTCATGCGCGATCACGCCTTGCAGCTCATCGCGGTTGAGCCGCTGCAAAGTGCCGCGGGTAACGGCAATGGCCGCATCGGCGGGCGAATAGCCGGCAGCGAATGCATTGATGCCCGCCTCCTGCTCCAACACATACAGGCGCGGCACCGGCACGCCGGAGGCAATGGCGATCTCTTCCACCACATTGCGCAGCCGCCGCAATGCCGGATCGCGGGTATCGGCGGGCACTTCGCTGCCGCCCATCTGCACGGCCACCACCTCGCCGCCACCGCGTAGCGAGCTGATCCGGTACAGCGAGGCCAGGCCGATCACCGCGAGCGTCAGCACGCTGCTCCACAGCACGCCGCGCACGCTGCCGGTACCAGCCCACACCAGCACATCGACCATCAGCACGATGGCCAGCACAGCCAGCGCAAACAGCAGCACCAGCCGCCCGGAGTTACGCCGCGCCTGGGCCTGGTGTTCGAAGAAATTCATCCCGCGCCCCTGTTACGCCTGCGCCAGGCTCAGAACTGCACCTTGGGCGCCTCGCGCACCTGCTCGCGCTTCTCCAGCGGAATATCCAGCAGCGCGGCGGTGGCGAAATTGAACATGTCGGCAAATACATTGGCGGGGAACGTCTCGCGCCGATTGTTGTAGCCCATCACCGCATCGTTGTACGCCTGCCGCGCGAAGGCGACCTTGTTCTCGGTGCTGGAGAGCTCTTCGCTGAGCTGCATCATGTTCTGGTTGGCCTTCAGCTCCGGGTAGGCCTCGGCCACTGCCATCAACCTGCCCAGCACGCCATTCAATTGCCCCTGCGAGGCCGCCAGCTGCGCCATCGCCGCCGGATCGCCCGGATCGGCCTTGGCCGCAGCCAAACCTGACTGCGCCGCGCTGCGCGCTGCGATCACTGCTTCCAGGGTCTGCCGTTCGTGGCCCATATAGGCCTTGGCGGTCTCCACCAGGTTCGGAATCAGGTCAAACCGCCGCTGCAACTGCACGTCGATCTGCGCAAATGCATTCTTATAGGCGTTACGTGAACGCACCAGCCCGTTATAGATCCCAACACCTACTGCCACAACTGCGACAACCACCACAAGAAAGACCAGCAATATCAACGCGATGCCCATTCATTCTCTCCCCGTTTGTGCATTGGTGAAAAGCGGCGCTAGAATCGCCCACAGCAGTAGCTTACAGGCACCGATCACGATGAAAGACAAGAGCAAGCGCCGGCACATTCGTCCGGTGGCATCGGGATTGCTGGGGGTGTTGATGCCCTTTGCATTGTCGTCTACCGCGCAGACTCCCACTCCCACCGCCCTGCCCGCCGAAGCATTGGCTGCCACTGCGTTGCCGGTGAACCTGGAGAACGCGCCGAACCAATCACCGACGCAGCCGATGCCTTACCGCACCGCGCTGCGCCCGGACCAGGTGCAACCGCTGCCGGCCGACTTCAATGTCGCCGCCATCGAATCACTGGCCGAGCAGCTGACCTACGGCAACCGCGTTCCCGGCATGGCCATGGCCATCGTCCAGAACGGTCGCGTGCTGTCGGCACGCGGCTATGGTGTTACCGATATCAGCAACCCGCAGGAAGTGGACGCGCACACCGTGTTCCGCCTGGCATCGCTGTCCAAGGCCTTCGCCGGCACCATGGCCGGCCTGCTGGTCAACGACGGCACCCTGCGCTGGGACAGCAAGGTCACCGATTACGTGCCCGGCTTCCGCCTGGCTACGCCTGAAGCAACCGACAAGCTGACCGTGGCCGACGTGCTGAGCCAACGCGTCGGCTTGACCAGCAATGCCTATGACCGCGATGTCGAGGCCAATGCCGACTACTACTCGCTGACCCAGAAGCTGGCTACCGCGCCGCTCAAGTGCGCGCCGGGTGAATGCTATTCCTACCAGAACGTCGCCTTCAGCCTGGTCGGCGATGTGGTGTTTGCGGCCTCGGGCAGCTTCTACGAGCAGGCCGTTGAAAAGCGCATCCTCAAGCCGTTGGGCATGAACGATGCCAGCCTCGGACTGGCCGGTATCCAGGCCAGCTCACGCTGGGCGCGTCCGCACGTGCGCAGCCGCAACGGCTGGGTGTCGCTGACGCCCAAGCCCACCTACTATCGCGTGGCACCGGCTGCTGGCGTCAACGCCAGTGCCAGCGACATGGCGCAGTGGCTATTGGCTCATACCGGCCACCGTCCGGATGTATTGCCGGCTCCGTTGCTGGCAACACTGCATGCGCCGCTGGTGAACACACCGGGTGAAATGCGCTCCGGCTGGCGCCACCAGCGTCTGGACTCGGCGGGCTATGCACTGGGTTGGCGCGTATTCGATTACTCCGGTCACCAGGTGGTCTTCCACGCCGGCGCGGTGCAGGGCTATCGCGGCCTGGTCGCGCTGCTGCCGGAACGTGACCTTGGCATTGCCATCATGTGGAACGGCGAGAGCAGCCTGCCCAGCGGCATGATGCCGACCATCCTCGATCGCGCCATCGGCCTGCCGACGCAGCGCTGGCTGGACGTGGACACCGACTTCGGCAGCGACAACCTGATGGCCGAGGATGCGGCACCGGCACGCGGCGGCAAGAAGGGCGCGTCTTCCGATCGCGCGGTGGCTTCGCCGCGCTGAGTGGCTTGCTGGTTTCCCGTAGTACGAGAAAGGCGGCCGATGGCCGCCTTTCTTTTTGGACCGCTGACGCCACTCCTGTTTTGTAGGAGCGGCGTCAGCCGCGAAGCTGGTGGTGTTTGAACACCTCGGGGCAGTCGGCTTGCATGGAACCAAAATCGAAGGAACCAGATCTTCCAAGAGAACACAGAGCCCGCCTGGTCGGATATAGGATCGGCTTCGCGGCTAACGCCGCTTCTACACACCGGTGTGCGCTATCCCGCCTGCTTTTGTGGGAGCGGCGTCAGCCATGAAGCTGATGGTGCTCGAACAACCCGGGCAGTCAGGTTGCACGGAACCAAGATCGAAGAAACCAGATCTTCCAAGAGGGCGCGAAGCCCGCCCGATCGGATGCTTACCCGGCCTCGCGGCTTACGCCGCTCCCACAAACGGGGTGCGGGATTTCGCCTGGTCGAGCCCCTTGCCGAGCATGGCTCGGCACTACCGCAACGGCTGACCTGATCGGTAACCGCTGCTCCGGTCGGCCCATAAAAAAACTCCCTCCCCGCTGGGCAGTCGGGGAAGGAGTTTCAGGTCTTGCTAGTGAAGCTGGATCAGATCAGCGGCGCCGGGGTAGCCGGCAGCGCTACCGGAGCGGCCTTCTTCTTGCGAGCGGCCGGCTTCTTCTTCGCAGCAACCTTCTTGGCGGCCGGCTTCTTGGCGGCAACCTTCTTTGCAGTCTTCTTTACGACCTTCTTGGCAGCTGCCTTCTTGGCAACCTTCTTTGCGGCCTTCTTGACTACTTTCTTGGCAGCTGCCTTCTTGGCAACCTTCTTTACGGCCTTCTTGGCAACCTTCTTTACGGCTTTCTTGGCAGTTGCCTTCTTGGCAACCTTCTTTACGGCCTTCTTGACGGTCTTCTTGGCTGCTGCCTTTTTGACGGTCTTCTTGGCTGCTGCCTTCTTGACGGTCTTCTTGGCTGCTGCCTTCTTCACGGTCTTCTTGGCTGCTGCCTTCTTCACGGTCTTCTTGGCAACGGCCTTCTTGGCGACCTTCTTCACTGCCTTCTTGGCGGTTGCCTTCTTGGCAACCTTCTTCACGGCAGCCTTCTTGGCGACTTTCTTTACCGCCTTCTTGGCGGCCGGCTTTTTAGCTGCTTTCTTCGTAGCCATGGTTTGTTCCTCGTCAGTGATCTATGGAATTGAAATGCCCAGTTGAAGCAAATCCGCGGTGTTCGGCGGAGGACCGACGACGCGTCTAGCGCATCGTTACGGATACAGAAACACCCACAACGGGTCCCGCTGCAGGTGCCAGATAAAAATAAGGGGGGTGTTTCGCCGAAGGAAGCGAGTCCTGCTCCACCATCAAAAGGATCCTGGCGGACGTCCAAGTTGTGCTTCGCGTCTGAATGTTGATTCGGCTCACTCGCTTCCGCAGGAAAGGTCTGCTGGGCGAAACCTAATCACGGTTTTTTTTACTGTCAACTATCTTTGCAAATTATTTTTCGGAAGCCTTCAGTCTTCCGCGCCCGGTCGCGTGCCGCCACAGCCCGTCGTGCGCACCCACCGACACCGCACCTGCAAGCTTCAAAAAAAACACAAAGTAAAAAAACATCGGTAAAAGTGCACTATTCGTTTCAACGTTGGCGACGCGCAGCTACGTTGGCGCTACACCTACGGCATCTCAAGACATGCGACCAGCGGTCGCCACGGGCCAGTTCCGGCACCCAAAAAAAAGTTTGTCGAAGGCAAGGCTTTACCTGTGCGACGGATGATTTTGCGCAAACTTTTTGGACCACTTCGTAGTCTGCGACGACACCGATCGGAACCACTTCGCGTCCGTTGACCTACGCTTCGACGCGTCATCGCCAGCCACTCATCACCGGCGATCATCACGTGATGCTGACACCGGCATAAAAAAAAACGGCCGCTGATAGCGGCCGCTTTCCGGATCACGACAGGACTCAGTGGTCCTCGTTTTCCAACATCTCGGCATAGTCGTCCGGGCCGAGCAGGTCATTCAACTGATCCGGATCGGACAGCTCGACCACGTACAGCCAGCCGTCGCCGTAAGCGTCTTCGTTGATGGTTTCCGGCTTGTCGGTCACCGCTTCGTTGACTTCGACAACGGTGCCGGACACCGGGCTGTAGACGTCGGATGCAGCCTTCACCGACTCGACCACCGCTGCGCCAACGCCAGCCTGCACGCTGTCACCGACAGCCGGCAGTTCGACGTAGACCAGATCACCCAACAGGCCTTGGGCGTGATCGGAAATACCTACGGTGACGCGGCCATTGCCTTCGACACGGGCCCATTCGTGGGACTTGAGGAACTTGAGGTCGCCAGGGATCTCGCTCATGGAACTACTCCGGAAAAACGGTGGTCGGGATGAATCGCTAGTTTAACGAACCGGAAGCAAGGTCGCTTCCGGTTCGGTCCTACAGGTCAAAGATTGATGCCGGCCTGTGCCTGGCCGTCACGCACGAACGGGAACTTGACGATACGCACCGGCACTTCCTTGCCGCGGATGTCCACCCGCACATCACCCGGCGCGCCGGCCGGCACGCGTGCGAAGGCGATCGCCTTGCCCAGCGTGGGTGAGAAGGTGCCGGACAGGATCTCGCCTTCGCCATTGGCGGTGAGCACCTTCTGGCCGTGGCGCAGCACGCCCTTCTCGTCCATCACCAGCCCGATCATCTGCCGCGCATTGCCTGCGGCCTTCTGCGCTTCCAGCACCGCACGACCGGTGAAGGCGCGCGGCGTGCCATCAGCCAGATCATCCAGCGCCACGGTCCATGCCAGCGCCGCCTCGTACGGGGTGATGGTCTCATCCATGTCCTGGCCGTAGAGATTCATGCCGGCTTCCAGGCGCAGCGTGTCACGCGCACCCAGACCAGCCGGCTTCACGCCAGCAGCCAGCAATGCATTCCAGAACGCGACGACCGCGCTCTGCGGCAGCAGCACTTCGTAGCCGTCTTCGCCGGTGTAACCGGTACGTGCGACGAACAGTTCAACGCCATCGGTGGAAGTGACTTCCAGCGCGGCGAAGCGAGCCAGCTTGTCCAGCGCGGCACGATCAGACTCGGCCACCAGGCCGGCGACCAGCGCACGCGCCTGCGGACCCTGCACGGCGATGATGGCCAGGTCTTCGCGCTCGACCACCTCGACGCCGAACGCTTCGGCGTGCTGACGGATCCAGGCCAGGTCCTTCTCGCGGGTGGATGCGTTGACCACCATGCGGAACATGTCTTCGGCCAGGACGTAGACGATCAGGTCGTCGATCACCCCACCCTGCGCATTGAGCATGCACGAGTACAGGGCCTTGCCGCTGACCTTGACCTTGTCGATGGAGTTGGCCAGCAACTGGCGCAGGAACTCACGGGTGCGTGCACCCTTCAGGTCGACCACAGTCATGTGGCTGACGTCGAACATGCCGGCGGCGGTGCGGACCAGGTTGTGCTCGTCGATCTGCGAGCCGTAGTGGATCGGCATGTCCCAACCACCGAAGTCGACCATCTTGGCGCCGAGTGAGCGGTGGGTTTCGTTGAGCAAAGTCTTCTGGGTCATGGCCGTTCCACACTAAGGGGACCGCCATTATCCCAGATGGTTACTTTTAAAACCTGCGGCACTGCCACAACGGCAGCACCGCGTCAGTATTCAGACCGCCTGCACCTTCAGCGTCATGCCATCCACGGCTACCACCCGCACCGTACTGCCCTGCGGCAGATCGGGGCCGGCGACCACCCAGAACGCATCGTCCACCTTGGCCCGGCCGACGCCGGCGCTGATGGCTTGATCCAGCGTCACCACCCGCCCGATCAGTTGTTCGGCGCGGCGATTGAGCAAGGGCTGGTCGCTGGGCCGGGCCCGCTGCCGGAACCAGGTGCGGTAAACCTGGATCGAGACAAAGCTCAGCACCACGAACAGGATCACCTGCAGCAGCACACTCATGCCGTCGATCGCCCAGACGGTGAGGAACACCGCCGCTGCGGCGATGCCCATCCACAGCATGAAAGCGCCTGGCGCCAACGCCTCGGCGGCGAACAGGGTCACCGCCAGCGCCGCCCAGATCACCACTTCCCAGCGCATGACTCAGCGCCCCAACGGCGGCGGGTTGCCGCGTGCGGGCTGTTTGGTTTCGCCCTGCTTGGCGAAAGCCTCCTTGGCCAGTTCCGAGATACCGGCAATGGAGCTGATCACACCGGTCGCCTCCATCGGCATCAGCACCAGCTTCTGGTTGGGTGAGTTGGCCAGTTCACTGAAGGCTTCCACATACTTCTGTGCGATGAAGTAGTTGATTGCCTGCACGCTGCCGTTGGCGATCGCATCGGACACCATCGTGGTGGCCTTGGCTTCGGCCTCGGCCAGACGCTCGCGTGCCTCGGCGTCGCGGAATGCGGCCTCCCTGCGCCCTTCTGCTTCCAGCACGGCGGATTGCTTCTGGCCTTCGGCGCGCAGGATCTCCGATTGGCGGATACCTTCGGATTCCAGAATGGCAGCGCGCTTGTTCTGCTCGGCCATCTTCTGCTGCTGCATCGACTGCACCAGGTTGGCCGGTGGCTGGATGTCCTTGATCTCGATGCGGGTGACTTTGACACCCCACGGATTGGTGGCGTGGTCGACCACGTTGAGCAGCTTGGCGTTGATGGTTTCGCGCTGGCTCAGCGATTCGTCCAGGTCCATCGAACCGATCACGGTACGGATATTGGTCTGTACCAAGGCGATCATTGCCACTTCCAGGTTGGCCACTTCATAGGCTGCCTTGGCCGCGTCCAGCACCTGGAAGAACACCACGCCATCCACCCGCACCACCGCATTGTCCCGGGTGATCACGTCCTGGCTGGGTACTTCCAGCACCTGCTCCATCATGTTCACCTTGCGACCTACGCCGTAAACAATTGGAATCAGGAAGTGCAGACCGGGGGTCATCGTGTGCGTGTACTTGCCGAAGCGCTCCACCGTCCACTCGTAGCCCTGCGGCACCATCCGCACCGTCTTGAACAGCACGATGATGCCGGCCACCACGACCACCAACGCCAACAACCCTGCTCCGCTGCCCATGAGATCGCTCCTTGTGCTGATTGATGGGCCGAGTATAGCGACAGCCCCGGAAACAACTGGGTATGCGCTTACAGGCGCACCCGCCCGCGCAGGATGTCGACGAACATCACCCAGTCACCGGCAAATGAATAGAAGGGATGGCGAAAGGTCGCCGGCCGGTTCTTCTCGAAGAAGAAGTGCCCCACCCAGGCAAACCCATAGCCGCATAGCAGTGCAAACCACAGCCAACGCAGCTGGCCGCTCCACAGCAGCATCGCCACACACAGCAGCACACCGCAGCTGCCGATGAAGTGCAGGCGACGGCTGATGACGTTGCTGTGCTCACCCAGGTAGAACGGATAGAACTCGCGGAAGCTGCTGAAACGCGACATGGCCGGCATCCAGGTAGGGATGCGGCCAGCATAGGCGCTTCAGTTGCTGCGCGGGGCAAACATGATCACCGCCATACCGAGCAGGCAGAGCCCGCCGCCGAGCAGGTCCCAGCGGGTGGGTTTGACTGAATCCACCAGCCATAGCCACAGCAGCGCCATGCAGACATAGACGCCGCCGTAAGCGGCATAGACGCGCCCGCTGGCGGCTGGATGCAGGGTCAGCAGCCAAGCAAACAGGGCCAGGCTGGCGGCGGCCGGCAGCAGCAACCACGGGCTGCCTTGCTGCCGCAGCCATAGCCACGGCAGATAGCAGCCGACGATCTCAGCCAATGCGGTGAGCAGGAACAACGCCAGGGTTTTCACTTCGCCGCGTCCTTTTCCTGCAGTTTCACCTGCTGCCAGAGTGCCTCCTGCTGCTGCAGATCAAGCTGAGACATTGCTTTTCCCTGCTCAGCCGCAAGTGCTTCCATCGCGCGGAAACGGCGCTCGAACTTGTGGTTGGCATGACGCAGGGCGGTGCCGCTATCGACCTTGGCGTGGCGGGCAAGATTGGCGCAGACAAACAACACGTCGCCCAGTTCTTCCTGCAGGCGGGCCTTGTTGTCCACGCCGGTTGCGGCAAGCTCGAACTCGGCCTGCACTTCGTCGATTTCCTCGCGCAACTTGTCCAGCACCGGCACTGCATCCGGCCAGTCGAAGCCGGTGCGGGCGGCACGCGACTGCAGCTTGGTGGCGCGCAGCCACTCCGGCAGTCCACGCGAAATACCGGCCAATGCAGACCCATCCTGCTCGCCTTTGGCGGCGCGCTCGCTACGCTTGATCTCATCCCAATTGGCGAGCACTTCATCGGCGTCACTGACCTCGGTGTTGCCGAAGATATGCGGGTGACGGCGGATCATCTTGTTGCTGATCGAGGCCACCACATCGCCGAAATTGAACGCGCCCTGCTCGCTGGCCATCTGTGCGTGGAATACCACCTGCAGCAGCAGATCGCCGAGCTCGTCCTTCAGATCCGGCAGGTCGTTGCGGTCGATGGCGTCGGCCACTTCGTAGGCCTCCTCCACCGTATACGGCGCGATGCTGGCGAAGTCCTGTTCCAGGTCCCACGGGCATCCGCCCTGGGGATCGCGCAGACGCGCCATGATCTGCAGCAGGGTCTGGATATCGGTCAATTCGGACATGGTTGCATCACCTTTCATTACGAGTACGCCGGCAATTGCCGGCGTTTGAAGTTCACTGCAGGCAGCCAGTAGCTGGGCATCAAAGCCCGGCCACCCACTCCTGCCATGGCAGCGAGGCATCACCCATGGCAACGAAGTCACCGTTGAGCAGACGCGGGCGTTGGTTGTAGGCGAACGGCACGCCGTCATCGGCGGCCAATACCACTCCACCTGCCGCTTCCAGCACACACTGGCCGGCGGCGGTATCCCACTCACTGGTTGGCCCCAGCCGCGGGTACACGTCCAGTGTGCCCTCGGCGATGCGGCAGAACTTCAGCGAGGAACCCTGCGCGATCAGCTCGATCTCCCCCATCCGCGCCAACAAAGTCGCGGTGCGCGCACTGGCATGTGAGCGGCTGGCGGCGACCCGCAACGGCGACGCCGGTGGCACACGGGTGTTGATCGCGTCCTGCTGTTCACCGCTGCGGCGCCAGGCCTGGCCTCCGCGCTGCGCGTGCCAGATGACCCCGGTCACCGGTGCCTGCACGACGCCAAACACCGATACGCCCTGATCGATCAGCGCGATGTTGACGCTGAACTCGCCATTGCGCTTGATGAACTCGCGGGTGCCGTCCAGCGGATCCACCAGCCAATAACGCTGCCACTGCCGGCGCGTCTCCCATGGCAGCTGCGCCGACTCTTCGGACAGCACCGGGATATCCGGGGTCAGCTGCGACAGGCCCGCAACGATCAACCGGTGCGCGGCCAGATCAGCAGTAGTGACCGGACTGTCGTCGGCTTTCTGCTCGATATCAAAACCACTGGCATAGACCTGCATGATCGCCGCACCTGCGCGCTGGGCGATATCCAGCACGCCTTCGCGCAGGGCTTCATCTACTACTGCGCTCATGCGCCACCTCGCAGCCACTCACGGGCAATGAACAGGGCCGCCAGCGAGCGTCCCTCGGAGAAATCTTCGCGCAGCATGAGCTGGTCCAGCTCGGCCAGCTTCCATGGCACCACTTCCAGCTCTTCCGGCTCGTCACCGGGCAGGCGCTGCGGATACAGGTCGCGCGCCACCACCAGCGTGGATTGATGACTCATATAAGTAGGTGCCAAGGTCAGGCTGCGCAGCGCATCCAGCTTGCGCGCGCCATAACCGGCCTCTTCCTTGAGTTCGCGATCGGCCGCTTCGATCGGCGTTTCGCCTTCATCGATGCGGCCTTTGACCAGGCCCAGTTCGTAGCGGTGCAGGCCGGCTGCGTATTCACGCACCAGCAGCACGGTCTCCTCATCGAGCATCGGCACCACCACAACAGCACCGTGACCGCCGCTGACCAGGCGCTGGAAATGGCGCCGTTCGCCGTTGGAGAACTCCAGATCCAGCTGCTGCTGACGGAATGGACCGATGTGTTCTTCGACCACGTTGTGGATCTGTGGCAGGCGGCGACTCATGCGCCACTCCGGGCAAAACGACGGTAGACCGATAGAATGCGCATTGGCAGATACGTTTTCATGACGTTGAAATGCTAGCAGACCCAGCCGCTCCGCACGCGGCACCGCCTTTGCGAGAACTCCCATGCGCCTTACCCGTAGCCCGATTGAACTGCCGCTTGCCACCGGCCAGACCCTGTCACTGCCAGAGGATGTGGCCAACCATCTGGTCCGGGTGATGCGCCTGCGCGAGGGCGAAGGCTGCATCCTGTTCAATGGCGATGGCTACGACTATGCGGCCACGATCAGCGCGATCAGCAAGCGCGAGGTACAGGTGCACATCGACCGTGCCCAGGCCATCGACAACGAGTCGCCACTGGCCATCACCTTGCTGCAGGGCATCGCGCGTGGCGAGAAGATGGACCTGATCCTGCAGAAGGCCACCGAACTTGGGGTCAGCCGCATCATTCCGGTCAACGCCGAACGGACCGAGGTAAAGCTGGACGCGGCCCGTGCGGAGAAGCGTATCGCGCATTGGCGCAACGTGGTGGGCTCAGCCTGCGGTCAGTCCGGGCGTGCGCGGATTCCTTCCATCGGCAGCCCACTGGCGCTGGCGGCAGCCACGGCAGCGCTACCCGAACAGACCCTGCGACTGACCCTGGACCCGCTTGGGGAGCATCGCCTGGCCTCGCTACCCGCAGCACCCGCCAACGGCGTGGTGATCGCGATCGGGCCGGAAGGCGGCTGGTCACCGCGTGACCGTCAGCAGCTGAGCGAGGCCGGCTTCCAGGGCCTGCAGCTGGGCCCGCGCATCCTGCGCACCGAGACCGCAGGCCTTGCCGCGATCGCGGCGCTGCAGGCGCGCTTGGGCGATCTGTAGAGCCGAGCCATGCTCGGCTGGGGCATTACAGACAAACCCGATGTCGGTTTGTAGGAGCGGCGTAAGCCGCGAAGCCGACACTGCTGGAATCACCAACCGGTCTGCAATCCGATGGAGTGCGGACCTCGCGGCGGACGCCGCGCACACAAAGATGAGGATTGCCGGGAAGGCTTCTGCCTAGCATGGCTCGGCACTACGGTGATCCATGCAGTTACCTGCCCTGTCTGTAGAGCCGAGCCATGCTCGGCTGGGGCATTACCGACAAACCCGGCATCGATTTGTGGGAGCGGCATCAGCCGCGAAGCCGACGCCGCTGGAATCACCAACCGGTCGACAATCTGATGGAGTGCGGGCTTCGCGGCTGACGCTGCTCCCACAATACTGAGGATTGCCGGGAAGGCTTCTGCCGAGCATGGCTCGGCACCATGCGGTTGCCTGCCCTGCCTGTAGAGCCGAGCCATGCTCGGCTGGGGCATTGCCGACAAACCCGGCATCGGCTTGTAGAAGCGGTGTCAGCCGCGAAGCTGGCGCCGCTGAAATCACCAAGCGGACGGCAATCTGATGGAGTGCGAGCTTCGCGGCTGACGCCGTTCCCACAATGCCGAGGATCGCCGGGAAAGCCTCTGCCGAGCATGGCTCGGCACTACCGCCGGTCAGGCTACGGCTTCTGCCAGGGCGAGGATGACGGCGCTTTCAACCGCGTCCAGATCCGGCAGCAGCGCGCTTTGCTCGCCCAGCAGCACGCGCATGTGCACGCCGACCGGCAGGCTCTCTTCCGATGCGTCGGCCAGCAGGCCGTCGCGCGGCACTGCGATCAGTTGCGGGAAGGACTGGGTCAGCAGGGCGAAATATGGCAGGTCCGGGTTGCCACCCAAGGCCTTCAACACCACCACCTTGTTGTTGCTGGTCACCATTTCATTGCCATGGCCACTGAGCCCGGCATAGGACAGCAACGGCACACTCCAGCCATGCCATGCGATCTGCCCGACCAACCACCCGGGGGTGTTGGCAATCGGCTCGACCGCCACGCGGGACATCATTTCCGCCACCGTCGCATTGGGCAGCAATACGCGCTCGGTACCGGCCTGTATCAGTACCCCACGGACTTCATCGTTGTTTGCGTAGCTCATCGTCAGTTCCTGGGTCGCGCTGCGGTCACGCCGCGCAATGCACAGCCAATTCGGCGGCGAGATATTCCGGATCACCGGCATTCATGCCAGCGACAGCCAGCTGACTGGCAGCGGCCGGGTCATAGCACCCTTCGCCGATCTGCCCCGCCACCCAGCCACCCTTGCCGGCAAATTCCAGCACCGGCTCGACCATTGCGACATCGGCACCGCTGAGCAACAGCACCGCACTGCGGTCCGGTTGCAGGGCTCCGAGCAGATCATTGGCTTGTGCACAGAAGCGCAGGCCTTCAGTCGTCGCCTCGACGCCGATGACATCGGGAAGAATGTAGACATCGCCGGCGACCAGGCTCTGACCTGGGTCGGCCAAGGTGACTGGCAGCGGCGTCGCCCGCGCCATCTGCTTGACCAGATTGGCATAGCGACCGCCATCCAGACGCAGCTGCACCAGCACCGGGCGGGCGAAGTCTTCAGGTAGGCCGGCCAGTACGCGACGCACCGCATCCGGACCGCCGATACCGGCAACCAACAGCACCGCGCCATTGCCTTCGGCTGCACCTTCATCTATTTCGACCAACGACAGCTCGCTGTTGAGCAGGCTGGCCAGGGCTGGCGGCGGCACTGGCGAGCTGCTGGTGACGGCAGGCGTCGTCTCGTAACCGTCGTCTTCCAGCAATGACCAACTGCTGAAGTCGCCAACCGGCGTCTTTTTGCTTTCAGCTTCAACCGGCGCGACAACCAGCTCCGGTGGCAGTGGCGGTGGCGTGCTCGGTGACTGCGGCTGCGACGGCTGCGCCGCCCCTGCGATCAGTTCCTCGAACGACAGCACTTCCGGTCGCGGTTCCAACGCGCTCGCCGGTGCCACATAGATTTCATCGGCGGGCAGGTCGTAGGCCTGCACCTGCGCCTCATCCAGATGGAACTGCAGCGGTGCATCCAGGTGCCCGTCAGCCGGACGCGGTGGAAGACCCGGCTCCAAGGTGATTGCCGGCTCCGCCTCTTCATGTTCCAGGCCCGGCGGCAGCACGTTGTCGTGGCCCTGCAGCTTGGCCGCCAGATGGCGGATCCAACGCTGTGCTTCCCAGCCTTCGCGGCGTGCGGCCAGCTCGGCTTCCTCGAACAACAGAGAGAGCTCTGGTGTCTCCAGCACCGACTCCAACCGTTCCAGCGCGTCCTCGACTGCCGGCTCCAAGGCCACCAGTACTACCTGCGGCGCGGCCGAGGTGAGCGCCGCCGGCTCCAGTTGGTTGGGGTCTTCTTCCAGCACGATGCGACCACCGGCGGCCACCAGCGCTTCGCGCAGGCGATCGCGGGCGGCACCGGCACGGGCCAACAGTGCAACCGGCTTGGCAGTGTCGTCAGTCGCGTGCACGGGCGATCCCCAGCAGGTCATAGACATTGCGCATCAAATCCAGCTCCTGGTACGGCTTGCCGAGATAGCGTTGCACGCCGATCTCGAATGCGCGCTGGCGATGTTTGTCGCCACTGCGCGAGGTGATCATCACGATCGGAATGTTCTTGTAGCGCGGATCGGCACGCATCGCGGTGGCCAGCTCGTAGCCGTCCATACGCGGCATTTCGATATCCAGAAGCATCAAGTCCGGAATGCGCTCCTCCAACTGCTCCAGCGCTTCCACGCCGTCGCGGGCGACCGCCACTTCCAGATTGTGACGCTCCAGCACGCGGCCGGTGACCTTGCGCATGGTCAGCGAATCGTCGACCACCATCACCAGCGGCACATGGCGCTGGCTGTTGGTTTCGACCAGTTCCACCAACTGCTGCGGCTGGGTGAGATGACGACGCACCAGCGGTGCCACGTCCAGGATCACCACCACATTGCCTTCGCCGGTGATCGTGGCGCCGTAGATACCCGGCACCGAGGCGATCTGCAGGCCCACCGGCTTGACCACGACTTCGCGGTTGCCCAGCACCTGGTCGATCGCCACCGCTGCGCGCAGGTCGCCGGAGCGCACCAGCAGCAGCGGGATCTCGGTCTGGCCTTCGGCCTTGGCCGCAACCTGGCCCACCAGGGTACCGAGGTTGTACAGGCTGAAGTCTTCGCCGTTGTAGTGGTAACCGCCCTGCCCGGACTCAAAACGTTCGCGGGAAATGCGGCCGATACCACTGACCGATGCCACCGGCACCGCATAGGTGGTTTCGCCGATGCGGACAAATACCGCCTGGGTGACCGCCAGCGTCTGCGGCAGGCGCAGGGTGAAGGTCGCGCCCTGGCCACGCACCGAGTGGATGTCCACCGAGCCGCCGAGCTGGCGCACTTCGTTGCGCACCACGTCCATGCCCACACCGCGTCCAGCCAGCTGGCTGACCTGCTCGCTGGTGCTGAAGCCGGAGGCAAAGATCATCTGGTCCAGCTGGGTATCGTCGATCTGCTCGTCGCTGCCCAGCAGACCACGCTGCTCGGCGCGGCGACGGATCGCCTCGCGGTCCAGGCCGGCACCGTCATCGCCCACTTCCAGCACGATTTCCGAACCTTCGCGGCGCAGACGCAGGGCGATTTCGCCTTCTTCCGGCTTGCCTGCGGCGGCACGCGCGGCCGGCTGTTCCAGACCATGGGCAACCGAGTTGCGCAGCATGTGCTCCAACGGCGCGACCATGCGATCCAGCACGTTGCGATCGAGTTCGCCGTGGGTGCCTTCCAGCTTCAGATGTACCTGCTTGTCGGTTTCCTGCGCGGCCTGACGCACCACGCGGCGCAAACGCGGTACCAGGCCGTCGAACGGCACCATGCGCGCGCGCATCAGGCCATCCTGCAGTTCCGAGCTGACACGCGACTGCTGCTGCAGCAAGGTGTCGTAGTTGCGCGACAGGTCGTCCAGCACACCTTGCAGACCGCCCAAGTCGGCCGCCGACTCGTTCAGTGCACGGCTGAGCTGCTGCAGGGTGGAGAAACGGTCCAGTTCCAGCGGATCGAAGGTCTGGTCGGCCTGCTCATGCTCGCGACGGTAACGCGCCACGATCTGTGCTTCGGTCTCCAGATCCAGACGACGCAACTGGTCGCGCAGACGTGCGTTGGTGCGATCCAACTCGGCCATGGCGCCACGGAACGCGCCCAACTGCTGCTCCAGACGCGAGCGGTAGATCGCCACTTCACCGGCGTGGTTGACCAGGCTATCGAGCAGGTCGGCGCGTACACGCACCTGCTCCTGTCCGCGCGGGGTGCCTTCTTCTTCGTTGCCGGCCTGCTCTTCGCGCAGCGGTGCAGACAGCGGTTCGATCGCGGCCAACGGCTGCGGCTGCACGTCGACGGCGGCAACACTTTCCGGCGCCGATTCGAGCGCGGTGACAGCTGCTTCAACCGGTGCCTGCGCGGCTTCGGCGCGACCATCGGTACGCGCTTCGAAGGCCTCGATCAGATCGGTCGGCATCACTACCGCGCGATGCTCACCGGTGCGGATCAACAACTGGTGCAGACGGTCGAAACCGCGCTCCAGCAGCTGTACGTCAGCGCGGGTGATTTCGGTGCGATTGGCTGCAACAGCCTCGAGCAGCGATTCGATGCCATGACCAAGGTCGCCGATGGCATTGATGCCAGCCATGCGTGCGCCACCCTTGAGGGTGTGCAGGTCACGCTGCAGGCCGGCCAGCGCTTCGCGGTCTTCCGGCGCAGCACGCATGTCGTTGACCAGACCATCGCAATGGTCGAGCAGGTCCTTGCCTTCCTCGACAAAGATATCGACCAGCTCGCGATCCAGGTCGGCGAAGTTCAGCGGCCCGGCGTCCAGCTCGTGCGCCACAGGCGCAGCGACCGGCGCGTCAATCTGTTCCGGCAACGCGGCGGTCAGCGGTGCCAGTACCGCCTTTGCGACGACGAGGGTTTCAACGGCGGCTGGCTCAACAACGTCGCTCGCAGCCACATCATCAAGCTGTGCGGCTTGTTCAAGCTGCTCGGCTTCTTCAGTCGCCAGCGCGTCCTCGACCGAAGCATCTTCTTCGTTCGAAGCGGCGTCTTCGACCGCGACGATCTCTTCGACAGCGACTTCTGCTTCCGCCCCTGCTTCGACTTCAGCTTCGTCAGCAGATCCCAGCTCCAACACTGCGTCCACAACCGACGCATCGCCAATCGCAGCTACATCATCGGCCTGGGCCACGTCGATCGATGTCTGTACGGCAGTGTCATCGATGACTTCGTCGTGCTCCGCAGCAACGTCAGCCTGTTCTTCGGCCACGGCCTGTCCAACGGCTTCCGTTACCGGCAGCTCGCCTTCTTCAGCCAGCTCAGCCGGGCTTGATGCCTCGGTTTCGGCATCAGTCGAGCCCAGCTGCGCTGCGCCGACGGCAACTGCAGCCGCGCCGGTAGCGATGGCCAGGGCGCGTGCGATCACACTGTCACGATCATCCAGATCACTGGACGCTTCCGCAGCGGCCGACTGGTTCGGCTGACTGTCCTGGACCTGCGCGTGGACTGCTTCAGTTGCAAATGCGGCATCCGCATCAATGCCGACAGCCGGCTCGGATTCGATCTCGTCAGCTTCGACAGCCAACTGCGAATCGGTCGCTTCTGCGGCCTGCTCCGGCGCCTCTGCCTCGTCTGCAACACCCCAGGTCGATGCCCGCACGGCGTCATAGTGGTCCTCGGCTTCGACAGCCTGCTGCGAAACAGCTGGTTCGATGGCCTCAGCCGATTCGGCGATGTCGATCTGCCCGGTCACCTCGTCAACCGCAACCACAGTTGCCGACTCGCTTTCGGCAGCGGCTTCGACCGGCTCCGACAGCGATTCAGCAGCAACGAAATCAGCAGTCTCGGCTACTCCAAGCGCGCCGTGCTCGTTGACGTCAGCAACAGACGGCAGGAATTCGGGTTCTGCTGCAGTCAGCGGTTCGGTGGTTTCCCCCGATGCCACGCTGCCAGGCGTTTCATCCAGCAAGCCGGAGTCGAAGTACGCGGACAGGTCTTCCGTGCCAACCGACTCGGAGCTGATGCTGCTGTCCAGCGAACCTGCCGACTGCTCAGCCACTACATCGTCAGCAACAAGGTCATCTTCGGCCTGCATCGGCGGCCACTTGCCGTCCGGCAAGGCATCAACCAACGCCTGCAGGCGCTCGGCCACACCCGGGAACGCCGGGATGCGCGGCGAAGGCGCCCGCAAAGCAGTAATCGTGGTGTGCACCGCCGCCGCCATCTGCGCCAGCGCATCCACGCCTGCGGCAGTCGGCGTAACCGCCGCCGCCAGCGAACGCTTGACGAAGGTTTCCGCCGGGCTGGTGATCTGGGTGATCACCGGCACGTCGGTCATGGCAAATGCACCGCTCATGGTGTGTACGGCGCGCAACAGGTCTTCGGAGACCGGCTGCGGCTGCGCAACCGAGCCAGCCAGCCAGGTATTGACCGTGACCAGATGAGCGCCGATCTCGGCTTCGAGAATCTCGCGCAGCACCTCGTCCACCGATGCTGGAGTGCCCTCTGCATCGTCGATTTCAATGGCTGCTGCAACCTCGATTTCCGCTGCAGCCGCAACGATCCCGGCTTCCGGCACCACTTCGTCAACCGGCGCGGCGGCTGCAACGGCGCTGACACCAGTCACGTAGAACGCTTCTTCGCCTGCGGCAACGCGGTCTGCCACATCCTGCATGCCCAATAGATCGGACTGGATGCTGCCAACACCGCGCAGCGCGGCGTTCAATTCCGGCAATACGTCGTAGGCCTGCGTCACCGCGGCCATGACCGCGGGGCTGGCAGGACGGCTGCCGTCGAGCACGCGGTTGAGCATGCTCTCAATCTTCCAGCTGAACTCACCCAAGGTGCGTGCACCCACCAAGCGGCCACTGCCCTTCAGCGTATGGAACACACGGCGCACTGGTCGCAGTCGTTCCATATTTGCAGGCGCAGCGCGCCATGCGGGCAGCAGATTGCCCAGATTCTCGAGTTCTTCGTCGAATTCCTCGATGAAGACTTCGCGGATGTCCTGATCGATTACATCGCCGCCATCAATGAAGCCGCCATCAAGCTGCTGTGCCGGCGCCAACGTGCGCGTCGGCGCGGCTGCGCTGGCAGCAGTTGCCGCGATCTCGGCAGTAGCCGGCTCCGGTTGCAGCGATTCAGGCATTGCGAACGGATCGAAGGACTCGGCAGCCGCATCCAGCTGTGCCATGAACGCAGCGGTTTCCATATCCAGCTTGGACACCGCTTCGGTCGGCATGGATACCGGTTCAATCGATGCGGATACCTGCTCGATCGGCGCCGTCGCAAGCTCCCAATCGTTGCCGACAGCGGCCGGCGCTTGGCTTGCGTCATCGATGGTCGGGTTGACGGTTTCCAGCTCCGGGCTGAAGAACACATCAGCGTCGGCGAACTCGATGTTGACCAGCTCGGCATCCGCCAAACCGTTGCTGGCAGGCTCGGCCGCGTGCGCGGCTTCTGTATCGGTATCGTCCAGTGTCAGCAGCGATGCATCGAAACGATAGCTGTCGTTCGCGCCGGCGACCGTCAGGTCCTCGGCGGCGACCGGATCAAAGCTGGCGGCGAACGACGCCGGCGCTTCAACTTCATTCGAATCCGCCAACTCATGGCCTTCCAGCACCATCGGCGCCAAGCTAAAGCTGCTCTCGGCGGCTTCCGATGTCTCGGCGGCAACTGGATCAAACGCGGATATCTCCGCTGCGACTTCTGTTACCTGCGCTGCAAACGCTGCAGGCGCGTCCACGCTCTGGACCGGAGTTGCCACGGCATTGATCGCCGCGCCAAACACCAGCGGGTAATCAGCGGCAGCGGCCTGCGGCTTTGCTTCCACTTCCAGTGGCGGCAACGGCGGCGGCAACGGCGGCGGCAATACCGGTGCGGCGATGACCGGCGCTTGCTCAACAACCGGCGATTCTTCGGCCGCTGCTTCAACAATTTCAGTCCGTACTTCGACCGCATCGGCCGCTACCATTTCGACTGCAGCGACGCTTGCGCCATCAGCAACAGGCGCCGCGGCAACCTCAGCTGCAACCGCCCCGACTGCAATACCATCGGCCACGGCCTGCAGCGGAGGAATCGGCCAGTAGCGCAGGGTTTCCAGACTGGTACGGGTGATGTCGAGGATTTCCTCGCGGCCCGGGCGACGATCGCGCAGGGCTTCCAGGAAGTATTCCAGGCTGGCCATGGCGTCGGCCAGGGTGTCGAGCTGACGCCCGCTGGGAATACGCTGACGTGCGATCAGCTCCACGTCGATGTACTGACGCACGGCCTGCAGGTAGTCAGCCGGCACCGGCATTTCCAGCATGCGCAACGCGCCGGAGACCTCACCGAGCAGACGCGGCACTTCGGCGAGGCGTGCGTGGTCCCAATTGGTCTCGATGAAGGCGACAAACGATTCGCGCGCAGCGGTGAAGTTGGCGATGGCTTCATGTGCCAGCACTTCAACGGTACGGCGGGTTTCCACCGAACCGGCATCATCGTCACCGCCGACATTGGCGCCCAGGTGGGCGACCTGGTCGTCCAGCGACGCATCTACGTAAAGCAGCGCTCCGGCAATATCCAGCAGCAGGTTGTCGTCGATCTGACGCGTGCCGCTGACGACTTCGCGCAGCGAATCGCGCTGCTGGGCGACGATGCCACGGGCAACGCCCAAGCCCATCACGCCCAGAGTATCGGAGACGGCACCCAACTCATTGACCTGCACCTGCAGATCGGCCGGATTGCCATCCATACGCATATGCAGATCGAGCGCATCCTTGATGCGCATCAGTTCTTCCTTGACCGCACTACCGACGGTGTCGAGCAGTTCGCGGTTGCGTCCGCTCAAGCTGCCGCGGGCGTGCTCCAGCTCATCCGGGCTGGCATCGCTGGCATCTGGATTGAACGCGAACAACACGCTCTCGTTGATGCCTTCAGCGCCGCGTGCGGCACGGATGTCATTGAGCAGAGGCAGCAACACGATCGGAATATCACGGTGGCCGTTCTGCAGGCGCTCCAGATAATCGGGCAGCAGCACGGTGCCGCGCATCAGCGTGGCACAGGCTTCATCGCGATCAGGAATGCCGCCATCACGCACCGCGTTGGCCAGCAGCTCCAGTTCCTCGGCAACCATCGCCGGGGCATACAGCTCGACCATCCGCAACGTGCCCTGCACCTGGTGCAGGTAGCCTGCGCAGAAGCGCATGCGGCTGGTATCGCTGGGATCTTCCACGAACGCTTCGACCTCGTTGCGCACCTGGCGCAGGGTCTCGTCCAGCTCGGGTTTTACCCAACCCAGAGCTGCGTGGCTCATCGCATCGCGCAAGGTACTCATCGCACTCCCCCGTGCAGCATCAATTGCATGCCGTCCGGGCGGCCCTGCGTTGCGTTGTGACGAAACTTCATCTGCTGATTCCTCTGCATCCCCGCCCGATCAGTCCGTTCAGGCCGGCAACTTGAAGTCGGCCACCGAACGGCGCAGCTCTGCCGCTAACTGGTTCAACTGACCCAGCGAGTCGGCGGTCTGCCCGGCGCCCTGCGAGGTCTGGCCGGTAATCTGCCGGATCACGCCCATCGTCTGGGTGATGTCGGTAGCTGCCGAGGCCTGCTGGTTGGCGGCGATGGAGATGCTTTTAATCAAATTGTTCAGTGCGTTGGAGACGCGCTCGATTTCGGTCAGTGCGGTACCGGCGTCTTCGGCCAGGCGCGCACCGGATACCACTTCGGCGGTGGTCTGTTCCATCGAGGTAACCGCTTCGTTGGTATCGGCCTGAATCGCCTGCACCAGACCTTCGATTCGGCGGGTTGCGCCGGAGGTACGTTCTGCCAGGCGCTGCACTTCGTCGGCCACCACAGCGAAACCGCGACCGGCTTCACCGGCCGAGGCTGCCTGCACGGCGGCGTTCAATGCCAGGATGTTGGTCTGCTCGGAAATGTCGTTGATCAGTTCCACGATCGAGCCGATTTCCTGCGAGGACTCACCCAGGCGCTTGATTCGCTTGGAGGTTTCCTGGATCTGGTCACGGATCTGGTCCATGCCCTGAATGGTCTGGCGCACAACGCCAGCACCTTCGGTGGCGATCACCACCGAGCGCTGTGCCACTTCGGCCGACTCGGTGGAGTTGCGCGACACCTGCTCAATGGAGGTTGCGATTTCGCCGATGCGGTCCGAGGCGCTGGTGATCTCGTCGGCCTGGTGACCTGCGGCCTCTGCCAGCTGCATTGCGGTTGCCTGGGTTTCCTGTGCCGACACCGCCACCTTCGAGGAGATGTCGTTGATGGTGGTCACCAGGTGGCGCAGTTCGTCCACGGCGTAGTTGATAGCGTCGGCGATGGCGCCGGTCATGTCCTCGGTCACCGAGGCCTTTACCGTCAGGTCACCTTCACCGAGCGAGCTGATTTCATCCAGCAGACGCATAATCGCCTGCTGGTTGCGGCTGTTGAACTCCACCTGGGTCTGGTAACGCACGTCCTGCTCGCGCGAACGGGTACGCACCGTGCTCCACACGAAGCCGATGATCGACAGCACCGACAGGCCGCCGAAGATCACGCTCCACCAGAAGTTCGGGAAGATGCGGGTATCGCGGGCCGAACCGAAGGCCGAGAACGCATCGAACAGCTTGCGGCTGCTCTGCAGCATCTTGTCCGAGCCGCTCGCCAGGGCGGCTGCCGAGGACTGTGCAGCGAACAGGTTGCGCGAGCTGGCCAGAATGGCGTCGGCGTCCTTCTTCATCTTTGCCCACTGGTTGGCCGATTGTTCCAGCGCAACCTGTGCATTGGCATTGCGCACAGCGGCAATGCCCATTTCCTCATTGCCGTTGCGCAGGCCTTCCAGCACCTGGGTGAACACCACCATGTCGCGTGCCAGCGCGTCGCCTGCGCCGCTCGCACCGGCACCGCCAGCGCGGATTTCGGTAACGCGGCGGGCCATGGTGCCAACCACCACCACCTGCTGCAGGCCGTTGTAGACCTGCGAAGACTGGGCACCACCGGCGGTCATTGCCCGCACCACTTCGTTCAACTGTGCCTGCAGCTGCGGCACCGCGCCGACGAAGGCATCGGCATTGCCGGCCAAGGCCAGCACGGCTGGCTCGGAGGCGACGATCTGTTCGGCGTTCTTGGACAGCGGCTTCCAGGTATCGACCAGCGCGTTCAACGGACCGGACACGCCGGTCTCGTTACCGTAACGGCCCTGCAACTCACTGACCGTACTTTCCACCTTGCTGCGCGTGTCCTTGAACGCTGCGTAGCTTTCGCGGCTACCGGCCACGGCTTCACGGCCCTGGTTTGCCAGCTGCTGTGACAGCACCTGCAGATCGGCGGCGCCGGTACTGGCACCTGCCAGTCGACTGCCCTGCCAGGTGGCCACGCCGGTGTTGGCACCGAACACGACCATCGAGAGCACCAACAAGCCCAACCAGAAGTTGGTGCTTACGTTGCCAAGCTTGCCAGCCTTGGCGGCTTCAGGAGCAGTACTCATCGTTCGACCTCGGTCTCAATACGAAGAGGCAAGCGCGCCGATCAGGCGGCCGCTTGCCGGAATTCAGGAGTGCGGGAAAGCAGCGACAGCGAAAACACACCCCAGTCACGGCCTTCATCATGGAAAGCACGCTCGACGAAGTGCGCATAGCGGCCCTGGGCGATGTCACCGGCCGGCACCTGCATCGGTGCCTCGAAGCTGCGCTGGCCATACAGCTCGTCGATCACCAGGGCAACGTCGCCGCCGCTCTGGCGCATGATCAACACGCGCTGGCCTTCCTGTGGCGCCGTACGCTCACCTTCCAGGAAGTTCTTCAGATCCACCACCGGGAACAGGTTGCCGCGCAGGTTGCCCACGCCCAGCAACCACGGCTGCGCGCCGGGAACCGGTGTGACCGGCGGCATCGGTACGATTTCCACCACTTCGCGGAAATCGGAGACCAGATGCCGGCTGCCAACGCGGTAACCCACGCCTCGCCAGACATCCTGCGAAAAGCTGCGCTCAGGCAGCTGTACCGCGTGCGCCAGACTGCGACGTTCGTAGGCTTCAAGGATGTCGAATGGAGAACGCATCAACCCACCAGTTTGTTGATCCGCGCGATCAGATCATCCTCGCGCGGCGGCTTGACGATGTAATCGCTGGCGCCCTGACGCATGCCCCAGGCCTTGTCGGTTTCCATGCCCTTGGTGCTGACGATCAGCACCGGGATGGCACGGGTGGACTCGTCACGTGACAGCGCGCGGGTTGCCTGGAAACCACTCATGCCAGGCAGCACCACGTCCATCAGTACCAGCTGCGGAGCCTGCTCACGGGCCATCTGCAGGCCGTCCTCGGCGTTGTCAGCCGACAGCACCTCGTGCCCAGCCTTGAGCAACCACTGCGTAAACACCGCCCTGTCGGTCGGTGAGTCCTCGATCAAAAGAATTCGAGCCATTTTGTGCCTTTCCCCCTGGTCAGGCGTTGACGTATGTGCGGATGGCACCTAGTAGTTCGTCGCGGGTAAATGGCTTGGTGAGGTATTGCTCGGAACCGACGATGCGGCCACGGGCCTTATCGAACAGGCCATCCTTGGACGACAGCATGATCACCGGCGTCGACTTGAACAGCTGGTTGCCCTTGATCAGCGCACAAGTCTGATAGCCATCCAACCGCGGCATCATGATGTCGACGAAGATGATCTGCGGTTGCTGGTCGGCGATCTTGGCCAATGCCTCGAAACCGTCAGTGGCAGTCACCACTTCACAACCTTCACGCTTGAGCAGTGTTTCAGCCGTACGTCGGATGGTCTTCGAATCATCGATGACCATCACCTTCAGCCCTGCGAGTTCCCCACCCGCAGCCATGTTTTCAACCATTAGTTCTTCCCCGAACGCGCGACCGATACCAAGTGCGATATTGCCGCGAAAGCGCATCTATATCCCAGCCCAGCCACGAACTGTCAAGCGATGTCCGCAGGACTTGGCCGATCCCCAATGTAATGTGACCTGCATCTCAATAAAAGCGCAGCACCATTCAGCCTCAGCGTTCCGCTTTCCGCGCTGTGCGACCCTGCCCTGAACAGCTAACATCGTCGACCAGATCTGCTGGATTCAAGTCATGCCTTTAGACGTCATCGTGGTGATGGACCCCATTGCCGACATCAAGATCGCCAAGGACACCACCTTTGCCATGCTGCTGGAAGCCCAGCGCCGCGGGCATCGGCTGCACTACGTGCGCCCCGGCGGACTGTCCCTGTACGGTGGCCAGGCCCTGGCCGAGGCTGCCCCGCTGCAGGTGCGCGACGACAAGGCCAGCTGGTTCAGCCTGGGCCAGTTCGCCCCGCTGGCATTCGGCCCGGGCCAGATCGTACTGATGCGCAAGGACCCGCCGTTCGATGGCGAGTACCTGTACGACACCCACATCCTCAGCGTCGCCCAGCAGGCCGGCGCCACCGTGGTCAACGACCCGCAGGGGCTGCGTGACTTCAACGAGAAGCTGGCCGCATTGCTGTTCCCGCAATGCTGCCCGCCGACCCTGGTCAGCCGCAACGCCCGCGAACTCAAAGCCTTTGTGCTTGAACACGGCCAGGCCGTGCTGAAGCCGCTGGACGGCATGGGCGGGCGCTCGATCTTCCGCAGCGGCACCGGCGACCCCAATCTCAACGTGATCCTGGAAACGCTGACCGACGGCGGCCAGCACCTGGCCTTGGCGCAGCGCTTCATCCCCGACATCAGCGCGGGCGACAAGCGCATCCTGTTGATCGATGGTGTACCGGTGGACTATTGCCTGGCGCGCATCCCGCAAGGCGACGAATTCCGCGGCAACCTGGCCGCTGGCGGCCGTGGCGAAGGCCGTCCGTTGAGCGAGCGCGACCGCTGGATCGCCGCCCAGGTAGGACCGGAGATGAAACGTCGCGGCATGCGCTTCGTCGGTCTGGACGTGATTGGCGACTACCTGACCGAGGTCAACGTCACCAGTCCCACCTGCGTGCGCGAGCTGGATGCGCAGTTCGGCCTGAACATCGCTGGCCAGTTGTTTGATGCCATCGAGGCTGGCCTGGCCTGATGTATTCCCAGCCTGACGTATTGCCTGCGGCACCGCGGGTCAGCGAACAGCAACGACTGACCGCCACCCTGGTGCTGTCGACGTTGGTGCACGGCCTGCTGATCCTCGGGGTTGGCTTTGCGGTCAGCGACAACGCCCCGCTGGTGCCCACCCTGGATGTGATCTTCAGCCAGACCAGCACACCACTGACGCCCAAGCAGGCCGATTTCCTTGCCCAGGCCAACCAGCAGGGCGGCGGCGACCACGACAAGGCACAACGCCCACGCGATTCCCAGGCCGGCATCGTGCCGCAGCTGCAGAACGGGCTGGCACCGGTGCCGCTGCAGGCGCAGAGTGCCGCAGCGCCACCGCCGCCGCAGGCGCGCATCATCACCAGCACCCAGGGCAAGGATCCGGTTGCGACCGCACAGACCCAACCGCTGCCGGATCGCCCCGATGCCAACGCGCCGATGAGCGCGCGCGAACAACGCGATGCAGCGATGGCGCGGCTGGCGGCCGAGGTGCATCTGCGCTCGGAGCAGTATGCCAAGCGCCCAAACCGCAAGTTCGTCTCGGCCAGCACCCGTGAGTACGCCTATGCGAACTACCTGCGCGCCTGGGTCGACCGCGCCGAGCGCGTCGGCAACCTGAACTATCCCGACGAAGCGCGCCAGCGCCGGCTTGCCGGCCAGGTGGTGATCACCGTCGGCGTGCGCCGCGACGGCAGCGTTGAGAGCAGCCGCGTCCTGCGCAGCAGCGGCGTGCCCTTGCTGGATGCCACCGCCCTGCGCGTGATCGAGCAGGCGCAGCCGTTCCCGGCATTGCCCGAGACCAAAGACGACATCGACATCCTGCAGGTCACCCGCACCTGGATGTTCCTGCCCGGCGGGCAGTTGCACGACGATCGTTGAACGAGCTTTTTTGTAGGAGCGGCGTAAGCCGCGAAGCTCGTACATTCTCAGGTCGCAATCAGGCCGGTAGTTCAGACAACACCGGCTTCGCGGCTTACGCCGCTCCTACAAAACCCAGCAGATCTCAGCGCTTGGAATCACGCAGCGCTTGCTGTTCGATCAGGGTCAGCGCGACGTTGTCGCGCAGATAGGCGGGCTGCACCAGCTCCGGAGCGATGGCTTCGCCGCGCAGCATTGCCGGTACGGCGATCTTCAGCACATCGGCAGCACTTGGCAGGGCCTGCGCATCCACGCTGCTCAGTCGCGACTGCAGGCGCGCGCTCAACACGCCCTCGCCTGCTGCAAAGCCAGTGCCAACGCCGGCCCAGAGGCTGTCATCGGCTGGCAGCTGCACGGCGTCCGGCGCAACCAGCAGCTCACGCTCCTGCAACTGTAGTTCGCCATCGGCATCACGCAGATAGCGCGCCACATACAACTCACCCATGCGCGCATCGATGCACGCAAGTACGCCTGGCGCATCAGCCGGCGCACGCAGCGCCAAGGTCTGCAGGGTCGATACCGGCAGCAAGGGTCGGTCCAGCGCCAAGGCAATGCCTTGGGCAATGGCAATAGCCAAACGCACGCCAGTGAACGCACCCGGCCCACGGCTCAACGCGATGGCGTCCAGCTGGTTGCGGGCAATACCGGCCTCAGCCAGCAACTGCTCGGCCCACGGCAGGCTCAATTCGGCATGCCGGCGCGGCGCTACTTCAAACCGCTCCAATACCTGCCCATCCACATACAGGGCGACGGAACAGGCTTCGGTGGCGGTTTCAAAGGCAAGCAGCTTCATGGCATCACATCAGGAAAGGGAGAACGGCGGCGCTTCGGAGCCAGCGTCGGCCGAGGGCGTCGCGCTGGCGGAATCCGCCTCCGGCGCCCATTGTCGCGCAAAGAAGGCCTGCACATCGGCCAGCGCGCGGGTACGGCGGAATGGCGGCAGCGAATCCAGGAAGATCCTGCCGTAGCCGCGCGAGAGCAGGCGCGGGTCGCACAGCACCAGCACGCCGCGATCGGTCTCGCTGCGGATCAGCCGGCCCACGCCTTGCTTGAGCGCGATCACCGCCTGCGGCAGCTGCTCATCGCGGAACGGATTGCCGCCCTGACGGCGGATCGCGTCCAGCCGCGCTTCGAACACCGGATCATCAGGGGCAGCGAACGGCAGTTTGTCGATCACCACCACGCTGAGTGCATCGCCGACCACATCCACGCCTTCTCGGAAGCTGGCCGCGCCCAGCAGCACGCCATTGCCCGATTCGCGAAAGCGCTGCAGCAGGCTGGCGCGTGGCGCCTCGCCCTGCACGAACAGCGGCCACGGGCCATCACGCAGCGCATCGGCGGCCTCACGCAGCGCACGGTGCGAGGCAAACAACAGGAACGCCCTGCCCTGCGAGGCTTCGAGCACCGGCCGCAGGGTTGCAATCAAGGCAGCACCATAACCACGCGCCGCCGGATCGGGCAGTTGCTGTGGCAGATAGCACAGCGCCTGTTGCTGCCAGTCGAAGGGACTGGGCTGGACCAGCGTATCGGGATCATCCAGACCCAGGCGCTTGGACAGGTGCTCGAAGCCGCCATCGACGGTCAGCGTGGCCGAGGTGAATACCCAGGCCGCCATCGAGCGCTGGCGGTGCTCACGCAGCGGCCCGGATACGTCCATCGGCGTGCGCTGGCAGCGGAAACCACGCGGCGTCAGCTCGTACCACAGCACATCGTTGCCATCATCGACGGGGAACAGCGAATCGCTGGCCGCCGGCGCGGCCCCCTCTCCCGCCGCAACCGCAACCTCATCGATATCCCACTCGTCGACCGCTGCACTGTCACCGTCATCCAACCAGCGCGACAGCCGCGACACGCCTTCCAGCGCGCGTGCATGGCAGGCATCCAGTCCGGGCGAGGCTTCACGCACAAAGCCCAATGCATCGCGCAGCTGCGCCATCGCCGCAGCGACCGCATCAAAGCCTTCGGCCACCGCCGGCACCGCCAGGGCGCGCCAGCGGGTGCCACGTTGCGGCAGTTTTTCCATCGCCTCGCGCAGTTCTCGCAAGGCCAGTTCAAGCGTCGCCACCGGATGCTGCAGGGTGGCCTGCGCGCCAGCGACGCTGCGGCACTCGGCAAGGCAATCGCGCGCCAGCTCCTGCCACGGACGCATACCAAAGCCTTCACCAAAGAAGTTGGCGGCAAGCTCGGGCAGCTGGTGCGCCTCATCGATGACGAAGGCCTGCGCGCCGGGCAGGATTTCGCCAAAGCCTTCCTGCTTCAGCGCTAGGTCGGCCAGTAGCAGGTGGTGATTGACCACCACCAGATCCGCTTCCTGCGCCCGCTGCCGCGCCTGCACCACGAAACAATCGCCCCAGAACGGGCAATCGGTGCCCAGGCAGTTGTCCACGGTCGAGGTGACCATCGGCAACAGCGGCGAATCATCGGCCAACCCGTCCAATTCGGCCATATCGCCGTATTGGGTGCGGCCGGACCAGGTGAGGATACGTTGGAACTGCGCCACCTGTTCGGTCGACGTAAAGCGCGGTTCGCCGCGTGCCTGATCCAAGCGATAGCGACACAGATAATTTGCGCGCCCTTTCAACAAGGCAGCGCGATGACCAACACCCAATGCCGCACGCACCCGCGGCAGATCGCGGTGATAGAGCTGATCCTGCAGCGCGCGGGTACCGGTGGAGACAATGGTCTTCAAACCGGACAGCAGGGCCGGCACCAGATAGGCGTAGGTCTTGCCGGTGCCGGTACCGGCTTCTGCCAGCAGCACATCACGCTGCTGGAAGGTCTCGGCGATGGCCCCGGTCAAACGCAGCTGCGCGGGGCGCGGCACGAAGGCATCGAGCTGACGCGCAAGCGCGCCACCTTCACTGAGTGCTTCGCAGCTGGCGGTGACTAGGGAGGACATGGCTCAAGCGTTGGGAATGGTGAATCGCGAATGGGGAATGGAGGTAGAGCGCAATCGGAACGTTGATCGCCCCATGGCAATGACGAAGTGCAACTTCGCCCAGCGATCAGGATCGTCCATTCCCTATTCCCAACTCCCAACACAAATCAAAAACGCTTGATCCCCGGCACCGTGCAACCTTCAATCTGCGCATGCGCGGAGACGGCATTCTCTTTCTCGGCACGGGCCAGTCGCGATTGTTCGATGGTGGCCCAGTGGCGACGGCACAGCGGACCGGTGCGCGAGCCCAGATCCACGGCCTTCTTGGCCAAGGTCTCGGCACGCTGCCAATCAGCCTGCAGCAGAGCGATTTCGGCGCGTTCCTGCAGGATGCCCGGGTCATCGGTCACCTGCAGCAGTGCTTCGTTCAAGGCTTCGGCTGCGCCGGCCAAGTCACCGGCCTTGCGCTTGGCGATGGCGGTCTGGCGCAGATCCTCAACCTGCGCATCACGCAGTGGCTGTACTGACAGCTCGGTGTCATCGACACCGGCGATGGCATCCACCGCAGCCAAACGCTGTGCCGGCGTGGTGTTGTCCACCACCGCCGGCTTTGCTGCCGGTGGTGCGCTTACGCAGCCTGCAAGAGACAGGGAAGCTGCGGCAGCAAGCAGCGTGTAGCGGATCAAAGACTTGGTATTCATGGGCGGGATTATCGCGCAGGCGTCTGCGCAGCGGGGGCCGCAGCTGGTTCAGGTTCCTTGCGGTCCAGACCCAGCCAACCACGCCAGCCGCCGCCGGATTGCTCCTGCGCACCCTCGGCACCCTCTTCCAACGGCACTTCGGCGGGCACCGCACAGGGCACGTATTGCGGTGCATAGCCGACCACGAACGGGAAGCGACGTGCGCCCGGGCAGGATTCGTCGGTGGCATTGCTGCCTGCTGCTTCCACGTACTGCCAGTCCAGACCCTTGTTGTTCACATGCAAGGCCTTGCTCGGCAGGTTGCGGAAGATGCCCGACCACACCCGCATCGCACCGGAAGCACCAAACAAACCGGTCTGCTCGTTCTGGTCGTTGCCCATCCAGATCACCGCCAGATGATCGCCGGTATAACCGGCGTACCAGCTGTCACGGCCGTCGTTGGAGGTACCGGTCTTGCCAGCGGCCTGCAGCCGCGACAGTCCATCGGCGTTCAAACCAGAGGCAGTACCGCTGGAGACCACTTGTTGCAGGCCGACGCTGATCAGGTTGGCGGCGATCGAGTCGCCCTCCTGTGCCGGTGCCGGACTTTTGTCATAGCGTTTGAGCAGCTTGCCCTGCGCATCGACCACGCCACGCACCGCATGCAGCGGCTGGATCTCACCGCCGGAGGCGAGGAATTGGTACAGCTGGGTCATGCCGTACGGACTCTGGTCGGTGGAACCGAGAATCACCGCCGGATTGGACTCGGCCTTGAGCCCGGCCAACACATTCATCAGCTGGGTCAGCCGTTCCGGACCGACCTGCATGCCAACGCGGACCGTGGCCTGGTTATAGGAACGGGCCAGGGCATCGATCAAGCGCACCGTGCCGTGACTGCGGTTGTCGGCATTGCCCGGCGTCCAGTTGCGACCGCGACTGAGCTTGACGGTCACCGGTGAATCATCGACCCAGCTGGCCAGCGAGTAACGATCCGGCTGCGCCAATGCCAGCAGGTAAACAAAAGGCTTGAGCAGCGAACCAACCTGCCGCTGCGCGTCGATGGCGCGGTTGAAACCGGGTTCGGACACATCACGGCTGCCGACCACGGCCAGCACATCACCGTTGTGCACGTCAGTCACCACCAGACCAGTCTGCAGCTCCGGGCGACGCTTGTTCTCCAGCGCCTTGATGGTGTGCGCCACCGCGCCCTCGGCATAGGCCTGGGCCGACGGCGACATACCGGTGAAGACATTCAAACCGGCGCCTTGCAGCACGTTTTCCGGGTAGTCGTTACCCAGCTGGCGACGCACCAGATCCACATAGGCAGGGAAGCGGTTGGCCGCAGCGATACCTGCGGTCTTGGACACGCCCAACGGCGCCTTGAGGGCACGCTGATACTCGGCGTCGTCAATCAATTTGTTCTCGTGCAGCTTTCCCAGCACGAAATTGCGGCGATCCAGCGCATTCTCGGGATTGCGCCGCGGGTCGTAGAACGACGGACCCTTGACCAGGCCGATCAGCAACGCAATCTGCTCGCTGCTCAGCGAATTGAGGTCACGGCCAAACCAGAACTCGGCACCGGAGGAGACCCCATGGATGGCCTGCTTGCCGCGCTGGCCCAGGTAGACCTGGTTGAGGTAGGCCTCAAGGATGGTGGACTTGTCGTAGCGCGCTTCCATGATCAGCGCGTACAACACCTCGTTGAACTTGCGGGTGATCGTCTGTTCCTTGCCGATGCCGAGCAGGCCGCTGCGGGCCAGCTGCTGGGTCAAGGTGCTGGCGCCCTGCTTGGTCTCGCCGCCGGTACGGATGGTCACCCACACCGCGCGCGCGATACCGCTCAGATCGATGCCGTGATGACGGGCAAAGTCCTTGTCTTCCACTGCCTGCAGGCCGGTGACCAGCAGCTCGGGAACTTCACCAACCCGTACCAGCCGACGTTCTTCCTGCTTCTGCCCGTACAAGGTGGCGATACGTGCCGGGTCCAGCCGCGCTGCCTTCAGCGCCTTGCGGCTGCCGGCATCGCGCACTGAGGCCACCTGCCCGCCGGAGACGACCACATCCACCTTTTTGGCCGCGACATTACCGTCCACATCGACGTAGCCACGGCTGGAAATGGTGAAGCTGCCGCCCTGCGCCTTATAGGTGCCGGGACTGTTGCCGGTGCCATCATCGCGGTAGCCAGAGGCCGCCAACTCTGTTTTCAGCGTATTGGCGTTCATCGCCGTACCCGGGCTGAGCACCAACGGCCGCGCATAGACGCGGGTCGGGATCTGCCAACGCAGCTCACCAAAACGCTGGCTGACCTGACTGTTCAGGTACAACGTATAGGGGATCATGAAGCCCAGCCCCAATGCGGCTGCGGCCAATCCCCAGGTGATCAAGCGGCTCCGCCACACAGGGCTGTTGCCGTCGGTATCGTCGTCGAACTGGTCGGAATCGTGGCGTCGTGGCACAGGGATGCGAGAATGTGGTTTGTAATGAGTCTAACGCAGCCGCATCCCCGGGGGCGTTGACTGTCAGTCCCCTGCTTAAGCTGGAGTTCCAAAGGAATGTCGATTTCGCTGGCCGATGCGCGCTACGCCGTCAATCGCATCATCGGCCTGGTCCGCCGGGGCCTGGCCAGCCTTCGCACCCGCGGCTGGCGAGCAACCCTGCACCGGGTTGGCGTGCATACCCGCCGCCAGCCGCCCGCTCAGCGCGAGCCGCTGTACTTCCCTGCCAGCGCCCCGTTTGCACCGTTCAGCGTGCCCAGCAGCGAGCGCCCAACGGCCAGCATCGTCATTCCGGTCTACAACCATTGCGCACATACGCTGGCCTGCCTGCGCGCCCTGGCCGCGCATCCGCCCGCCGCCAGCTGCGAGATCCTGGTAATCGATGACGGCAGCAGCGACAGCACCCGCGCCTGGATGCAGCAGATCGATGGGCTGCGCTACCACCTGCGGGCGCACAACGGTGGCTTCATTGCCGCCTGCAACGATGGCCTGCGACTCAGTCGCGGCGACTATGTGGTGCTGCTCAACAACGACACCATTCCCCAGCCCGGCTGGCTGGATGCGCTGCTGGAGACCTTCGCCCGCGTGCCCAACGCGGGTCTGGTCGGGGCCCAGCTGCTGTATCCGGATGGCCGCCTGCAGGAATCCGGCGGCGTGGTCTTCGCCGATGGCAGTTGCTGGAGCTACGGCCGCTTTGAATCGGCCGAGGATCCCCGCTACAGCGCACTACGTGATGCCGACTATTGTTCCGGCGCAGTGCTAGCCATACCAAGACTATTGTTTGAAGAACTGGGCGGGCTGGACAGCCTGTATGCACCGGCCTACTACGAAGACACCGATCTGGCCTTCAAGGTGCGCGCCGCTGGACGCCGCGTGCTGGTACAACCCGCCAGCCGTGTCGTGCACGACGAGGGCACCAGCAATGGCACCGACACCAGCACGGGAGTCAAGGCCTACCAGGTCCGCAATCAAGCGGTGTTCGCCAAGGTCTGGCAGGACGCACTTGCCGCGCAGCCGGCAGCAGGCAGCGTACCGTCACCTGCCCTGCTGCATCGCCGCCAGCGACAGATCCTGATCATCGATGAGTGCCTGCCACAGCCCGACCGCGACTCGGCCTCACTGCGCCAGTTCAACCTGATCCGCATGCTGCTGGCAGAAGGCGCGCATGTGGTGTTCCTGCCCACCCGCGGCGAACCCGCCAGCGCGGCCAGCGAAGCCCTGCAGGCCATGGGCGTGGAAGTCTGGCATGCACCCTTCCTCGACCGCGTCGGCAGCTGGCTGCGCGACAACGGCAAGCGCTTCGCCGTGGTCATGCTGGTCCGCTACCACGTTGCCAACGAATGCCTGCCCTTGCTGAAGCAGTTTGCTCCGCAGGCGCGGACCGTATTCGACACCGTCGACCTGCACTACCTGCGTGAACGCCGTGGTGCCGAACTGGCCCGCGACCAGCGCCTGCTGCGCAGCGCAGAACGCACCCGCGCCAGTGAACTGGCGGTGATGGCGGCCACCGATGTGACCTTGCTTGTCAGCGCTGCCGAAAAAGAACAGCTGGCGACCGACGCACCGCAGGTACGTGTGGAGCTGATCTCCAACCTGCACGAAGTTGCGGGCGCTGGCGAAGGTTGGGCACAGCGGCATGACCTGGTCTTCGTCGGCGGTTTCCGCCATCCGCCAAACCTGGATGCGATGACCTGGTTCATCGGCGAAGTATTCCCGCTGATCCACGCGCAGCGTCCGGAGATCTGCTTCCATTGCATCGGCGCCGATGTGCCCGACAGCATCCATGCGCTGGCTGCCGGCAGCCCCGGCGTAAAGGTGCATGGTTATGTACCGGATGTGGTGCCGTTCATGACCGGCATGCGCGTTGCGGTTGCGCCGCTGCGCTTCGGTGCCGGGGTCAAGGGCAAGGTCAACCTGAGCATGGCCCACGGCCAGCCAGTTGTGGCCACCACCTGTGGCGTGGAAGGCATGCACCTGCATGACGGCCAGGACGTACTGGTCGCGGACGGCACCCAGGCCTTCGCCGCAGCGGTACTGCGTCTGTATGACGATGCAGCGCTATGGCAGCGTCTGTCGGAAAACGGCTTGGCCAATATCGCCAGGCACTTCTCCATGGATGCTGCGCGTCTCGCCGTGCAGCGTGTGTTCCTCAATCCGTAGCGCGCGTTGCACAGTGATCTGCACCAGACGCCAGCGCACGCAAAAACTGCGCGCGCTGATCGTCCAGTTCAGCCGCTCAACACTCGTCGACGTGTGCAGCAACCGGCTTCAGCCATACACCGGATAGCGCCGACATAGCGCAGACACCTGCTCACGCACCTCTTCGGTGACCTTCTCAAGCCTGCCCGCTTCCAGGCCGTCGAGCACGTCGGCAAGCAGACCGGCCAACTGCTCGCATTCGACGATACCAAAGCCGCGCGTGGTTACTGCAGGTGTGCCGATGCGCACGCCTGATGTAACGAATGGCGAACGCGGGTCATTGGGCACCGAATTCTTGTTGGTGGTGATCCAGGCACGCGCCAGCGCGGCATCCGCTTCCTTGCCGGTAAACGGTTTGCTGGACAGGTCGATCAGCATCAGGTGGTTGTCGGTGCCGCCGGAGACGATGCGGTAACCACGCCGCTGCAGCACCGCCGCCATCGCCCGCGCATTGCTGATTACCTGCCGCTGGTAGGTCTTGAACTCCGGCTGCAGCGCCTCCTTGAAGGCGATCGCCTTGGCCGCGATCACATGCATCAGCGGCCCGCCCTGGATACCCGGGAATACAGCCGAGTCCAGCCGCTTGTTGAACTCCGCATCCTGCCCCTTGCTGAGGATGATGCCGCCACGCGGCCCGCGCAGGGTCTTGTGGGTGGTGCTGGTCACCACGTGTGCATGCGGCAACGGATCCGGATATTCGCCGGCCGCAACCAGTCCGGCTACGTGTGCCATATCCACCCAGAACAGTGCACCGACCTTGTCGGCGATCGCACGCATACGTGCCCAATCCTTGTGCCGTGAGTATGCTGAGAAGCCACCGATCAGCAACTTCGGCCTGCTCTGCATCGCGATGCGCTCCATCTCGTCGTAGTCGATCAGGCCGCTGCGCGGATCAAGCCCGTACGGCACGATCCGGTAGTGACGACCGGAAAAGTTGGATGGGTTGCCGTGGGTCAGATGTCCGCCCTGCGCAAGGTTCATGCCCATAACCGTGTCACCCGGATTGGCCAGGGCCAGGAACACCGCCGCATTGGCCTGTGCACCTGCATGCGGCTGCACATTGGCGTAGTCGCAGTCGAACAGCTGCTTGACCCGCTCCAGCGCCAGCAGCTCGGCCACGTCCACGTTCTCACAGCCGCTGTAGTAGCGCTTGCCGGGGTAGCCCTCGGCATACTTGTTGGTGAACACCGAATCCTGGATGGCCATCACCAGCGGACTGGCATAGTTCTCCGAGGCGATCAGTTCGACATGATCATGCTGGCGCTGCTGTTCGGCCTGCAGCGCCGACGCCAGCTCGGGATCGAAGTCGGCCAGATCGTTGGATGTGTCATACATGGCAGTTGCTCCTGTGCTTGAGTTGTTCGGTGGAGTGCTCGACTCCGCTATCGGCCGGCAGCGCATCCAGCCACGCGCCAAATACCGCCTGTGCTGCCCGTGGCAAGCTCGATGCTGCTGCCTGGGCCTGCCTGCGCAGTACACAAGGATCGATACCGGCCTGGGCAAGCTCACAGGCATGTCCAACCAGCCACTGTTCGATCTGCTGCGGCAATGCTTCCAGATGGCACTGCAGCGCAAGCACATGCTCACCCACGCTGAATGCCTGGTTCGCGCACAACATCGTCCCGGCCAGAAGCGTCGCTCCCTCGGGAATCTCGAAGCGATCGCCATGCCAATGCAGCACCGGCACCTGCGCCAACGCAGCCAGTGGTGATGTGCTGCCCTGCGCGGTCAGCGTCAACGGCGCGAAACCGATTTCTTTCAAACCCATGCTGGCAACCTCCGCACCCAGTGCGCGTGCGATCAGTTGTGCACCGAGGCATATGCCCAACAGCGGCAACCTGCGCTGCAGTTGCCGCTGGATCAATGCAAGTTCATCAAGCAGAAATGGATACTCGCGCTCGTCGAATGCAGCTATCGGCCCGCCTAGCACGACCAGCAGGTCGGGTTCCTCCTGGATGTGCAGATCATCGCTGGCTGCCTCCAGATAGCGCACGCTGTAGCCGCGCTCGTGCAACAGCGAGTGCAAGCTGCCGAGGTCCTCAAAATGCAGATGACGTATGGCAAGGGCCGCTTTCATTGCCCTGTCTCCGCAGCCACGCCGTCATTTGGCCAGTAGTAGCTGTCTGGAAGCGGCCGCGCACCGAATATCGCCTGACCGACGCGCACCACGGTGGCACCTTCTTCTATCGCGATCTCGAAATCGCCGGACATGCCCATCGACAATTCATTCAACGCATCACCAACAGTTGTGTCCTGCCGCAATCGATCGCGCAGTTCGCGCAGCTGCACGAAGCAGCGGCGCACACGCGCGGCCTCGGCCGAGAACACCGCCAGCGTCATCAGGCCACGCACGCGCAACGCCGGATAGGCACCCAGCGCCCGCAGATACGCGGCCACGGCATCCGGCGCCAGTCCGTACTTGCTGGCCTCGCCCGAGGTATTGACCTGCACGTAGACATCCAGCGAACGACCTTCAACCTGCAGCCGTCGTTCCAACGCTTCGGCCAGGCGCAGGCTGTCCAGCGCCTGGAACTCGCTGGCGAAGCGCGCCACGAGCTTTGCCTTGTTGGTCTGCAGATGACCGATGATCGACCATTGCAGGTCGTCCAAGTCCTGCATTGCCTGCCATTTTCCTGCAGCCTCCTGTACTTTGTTTTCGCCAAGCATGCGACAGCCTGCGGCATGGGCCAGGCGCAGGCTGGCTTCGGGTTTGGTTTTGCTGACCGGCAGCAGACGCACCTGCGCAGGATCGCGGCCAACGCGCAGGCAGGCGGCGTCCATCCGCGCCCGCACCGCGGCCAGGTTGTAGCGAAAATCATCCACCGTCGCTGCCTGTGGATAGCGCCCATGCTGAGCGTGTTGGGTCTGGGTTGATGACGAATCAGCCATTGGCCTGCTCCTGTTTGTTGCTGTTGGCGGGCGCTGGCTGGTTTCGCGGCGACCAGCTCCCATGCAGCAAGGCATGCGCCAGCAAACCGATAAGCAGCCCCCAGAACGCGCCACCGATGCCGAGCAAGCTGATGTTGGCGGCGGCCGCAAGGAAAGTGATCAGTGCCGCTTCGCGCGTGCGCGGCTCGGCCAGCGCCGTCGCCAGGCTGCCGCCTATCGTGCCCAGCAGTGCCAGCCCAGCCAGGGTGGCAATGAAGGGCGCCGGCAGTGCCATGAACACCGCGGCCAAGGTCACCCCGAACACCCCGACCAGGATGTAGCACAGGCCCGCGGCAACCCCGGCAATCCAGCGCCGCGAAGGGTCTGCATGCGCTTCGCGTCCGGTCGCGATTGCCGCCGTTATCGCAGCGATGTTGAAAGCATGCGAACCGAACGGTGCCATCAGCAGGGAGCCCAGTCCGGTGACCGCCACGATTGGATTGGCGCTGGTCTTGAAGCCGTCGTTGCGCAGCACCAGCATGCCGGGCATGTATTGGCCGGTCAGGGTGATCAGGAACAACGGCAGCGCCACGCTGAGCAGCGCATTGAACGAGAACACCGGCGTGGTCAGAACCGGTTTGGCCAGCTGCAGCGACAGCGCCGACAGATCCAGCCGACCTTGCACCCACAGGAACGCAAGCCCCAACAACAGGATGCCGACAATGGCATAGCGCGCACTGAAGCGCTTCAACAGCAGGTAGGCCACGATCAACAGGCCTACCAGTAGCGAATCAACCGCAAGCCCGGCAAACGCACGCGTGCCGAACTGCAACAGGATGCCGGCCAGCAGACCGGCGGCCACCCCGGCAGGAATCAGCCGGATCAGCCGATCGAACCAGCCCGACAGGCCAAGCACCACGAAGGCAGCGGCCGAAACCAGATAAGCACCGATCGCTTCGTTGTGCGGCGTTGTCGCCAGCGCAGTCACCAGAAAGGCTGCGGCAGGCGTGGACCACGCGGTGATGATCGGTTCGCGGCTCAACCAGCTCAGCAACAGGCCGCTGACGCCAACACCAATCGACAGCGACCATACCCAGGACGCGGTCAGCTCGGGGCTTAGCCCGGCTACCTTGGCTGCCTGGAACACCAGGATGAAGGTGCCGCCGTAGTTGACGATGACCGAGACCAGCCCGGCGACGATTGGATGGATCAGGTCGGCCGGGCGCATGGCCCGGGAGGAAGCAGCAGCGGACGGCATGGCGAAGTTCGGGCTCCTGGTGGCTGGCGCAGACCGGCGGGGCGGGTCCGTTTTTATAGGCCTAGAATGGCCTGATCGCTCCCACCACTTTCGGCATATAGGCCAGACCAATTGTTCAGGCACGCGCAACTTGAATCGGTGAAGGCCTGGGTCGTCGACCCGGCACAACGCAACCTGCCACTGCATGTCCGCATCCAGCGCGCGGTACGCCAGCTGATCCTCGACGGCGCCCTGGATGTGAGCAGACCGCTACCGGCCTCACGCACCCTGGCAGCGTCGTTGGCTGTGTCGCGCGATACAGTCGAAGCGGCCTACAGCCAATTGCATGCCGAAGGCTTCATCGAACGCAGGGTTGGCAGTGGCAGCTTCGTCGCCGAGGGCGCACGCCGCCTCGGCGGGCGCGGCACCGCATTGCGCACCAGCACTACGCAACAGCCGTTGCGGCTGAGTCAGCGCGGCGCTGCCATGTACCGCAATGGGGGAGTGCGCGAGTTCCTAGCGCCGCGCGCTTTCGTCCCCGGCGTGCCGGAGACCCGCAACTTTCCAATTGCCACCTGGGAGCGGCTGCAACGCCAGGTATTGAAGGAATGGGGCAGCGCAGCCCTGTTGCACAGTCCGCCACAGGGCATGGCACCACTGCGCAAGGCAATCGCCGACTACGTCAACCTGGAACGGGGCGCCCACGCCAGCCCGGAACGGGTGCTGGTGGTGACCAGCTCACAGCAGGCCTTGACCCTGTGCGCGACCGTGCTGCTCGATCCCGGCGAGCGCATCTTCATCGAGGATCCCGCCTATCACGGCGCGCGCAAGGCATTTGATGCCGCCGGCCTGGACTGTGCACCCATACCGGTGGATGCCGACGGCATACGCGTGGACGTGCTGCGCGACGCGCGGCAGCCCGCACGGGCAGCGTTCCTGACGCCCTCGCACCAGTTCCCCAGCGGCGCGACGCTGGCACTGGAACGACGGCTGCAGATCATTGAATGGGCCAGACAACAGCAGGCCTGGATCATCGAGGACGACTACGACAGCGAATTCCATTACGCAGGCAGGCCGATGGCCTGCGTGCAGGGACTGGATGCGCACCAGCGCACTATCTATATCGGCACCTTCACCAAGTCGCTGTTCCCCGGCCTACGCATCGGCTTCATGGTATTGCCGAGCCAGTTGGTTGCGCCGATGACCACCGCACGCACCTTGCTGGATGGGCATAGCGCGCCGATCCCGCAGCTGACACTGGCGCGCTTCATGGAAGGCGGGCATTTCGGTGCACATGTGCGGGCCATGCGCGCGATCTATTGCGAGCGTCGGGATGTGCTGGCGAAGCTGGTGCGCAGGCATCTGAAGGACTTCGTGGAGCCGCGTGTGCCCGATGGCGGCATGCAGATGCCCTGCGTTTTCATCCGCGATTTACCCGAGCAGAAGGCCATTGATGCAGCGCGCCGCGCCGGGATCGATCTGCTTGGGCTGAGCGGACTGCACGCCTGCAGCGAACAAGCGACCGCAGGCTTCCTGATGGGATTCGCCGCGCATACGCCCGATGAACTTGAAGTTGCGGTCAAGAAGCTTGCGCAGGTGTTGCGCGTGCTGGTGCGCTGAAGGCAGCCACCCGGACCATCAGTGGAACGCAGCCATGCTGCGTTGGAGCGTTACCGGGAAAGCCTCAGCCGAGCATGGCTCGGCTCTACCAGGCTCATATAGCGGCCCGGCACCTGCAAAAATCAACGCAGGGCGTTGCGGACACGTTCGTTGAAGCTTGCGATCTCCGGCGTCGCCGGATCGATTTCACGCGCCTGCAGCAGCGCCTGTTGAGCAAAGGCGGTGTCGCCGCCTCCCAAGCGTTCGCTGCCAACCGCAATCCAGCGCTGCGCCAAGCGACGTCGCGCCGGTGCCAATGCCGGATCGGTCGGGGCAAGTGCCTGCCAGGCATCCAGACAGGTACGCGCTGCGCGCAGCCGATTGCCGCGCAGGTTGTCGTCCAGACAGGTACGCGCGGCCGGAAGTATCCTTGCCGCCGCGCGTTTGACTCGTGGGTCCTGCGGTGCCAGCGCCTGCGCCGCCTTGAAGCGGTCGTAGGCACTGCTGCCCGGCGGCAGCAACCATTGCTGGCGGGCCTCGGCTTCGTCCAGCTGTTTGAGCAGCGCCTTCAAGCGGCGCTCGCGCTCGGCGGCGCTGACCGGCACCTCCATCGATTGCCGGGCCTGACGGGTGCGCTGCAATACCTGCTCAGCGGCGCTCAGTTCGGCGCTGTCGGGCGCCAACTCGCGCGCATGCTGCAGGGCGCGCTCGGCTGGCTCAAACTGGAAATCGGCCGCCAACCGCAGTGCTTCCTGCACCTGGGCATGGGCAATGCGCTGCAGACCTTGGCGTGCGGCCGGATCCTCACCCGCCGCCAGCACCTGTTGGAATGCATCGGCTGCACGCTGCAGGCGACCGCGCGCCAGATCACGCTCGCCCTGCTGGCGTCGTTGCTCCAACGCGGCATTCATCACTGCCTTGACCGCCGGCAGATTGGCGTGACCGGCGTCATAGCGCTCCACCCGCTGCAGCAAGGCCGCCGCTGCGGCCAGATCACCGCGGTCTGCGGCGCGGGTTGCCTGGGTCAGCAGGTCAGACAGCACTTCATCGCGCCCTTCCAGCGCCTGCATCTTGTCCGGTTGCAATGCCAACACGCGCTGGTACAGCGGCAGGGCGGCGTCCGGCGCATCATCCAGGCGGCCCTGCGCCTGCGCTGCCTCGGCCTGCTGCAACAGCTGCTCGATCCCGTCATGCCCGCGTACCGCATGCTGCAGTTTGGCCGCGAGCAGATCAATCTCAGCGGAAGGTGCCTGCAGCTGCCGCGCCAACGCCAGGCTGCTCGCGGCAGCTTCGCGATCCCCTGCCGCCAACTGCCTGCGCGCCTGTGCAAGCGCCGCCTGCGCGGTCTGCACCAGCGCGTTCTGTACATCACTGCGGTCCGGGTCCAGCGCGGCGGCGGCTTCGAACAACTCACGCGCACCGCGACCATCGGCGGCACTCAAGCGCCCCTCGCGCAGCGCCTGGCGGCCGTCATCGAGCAGTTGCTGGATCTTGGTTTCCGGCCACAACCAGTCAGCCAGCGGTTGCCGGAACAACGCCAATATCAGTGCCAAGGCGGCTACGCCGATGGCTATCGAACGCCAGGCGCGCGGGCTGTTCCAGCCACGCGCCACCCACCAGCGCCCGTACAGCCGCAGCTTGTCGCCGAATGTCTCCAATCCCTGTTGGCCGCGCTGATGCCAGTTCTCCATGCGCCAAGCTTACCTATCCCAGCCTTCGCGCATCGTCTACGCCGGGCAAGGCGTCGAGTTTTCCGAGCAGGGTGGACAGCTGGCCGTAGTCACTTACCTTCAAGCGCAGGCGCAACTGGATGCGTCCGCTCTCGCGCAGGTTGTCGCTGTTGATCTCCAGCACATAGGCGTCTTCCTGCGCGATCAGGTTGGTGATGTCCTTCAACAACCAGCGCCGGTCAACCGCGCGCACCATCACGTCCACCTCATAGCCGGTGCCGGTACGCCCCCATTCCACCGGCAATACCCGTTCCGGATGGGCGGCCGACAAGCGTGCCAGCGACGCGCAGTCCATGCGGTGCACGGTGACGCCACGGGTGCGGGTGAGATAGCCGGTGATCGGCTCGCCGGCCACCGGCTGGCAGCAACGTGCCAACTGCACCAGCAGATTGCCAACACCCTGCACGGTGAAGTCGGACTTGCCGATGCTGCCGCGGCGCGCGGTCGGCCGTGGCAGTGCCGGTACTGCCGGCTGTGAGGCGGCTTTTTCGGCTTCCAGCAGCGCGCGGCTGACCTGGTTGGGGCCGGTATCGCCGAGCGCAACCTGGATGTAAAGATCGTCGACGCTGTCGGCGTGGAATTTGCGCGCCGCCACCATCAGGTCCGAATGCTGCAGGCCCAATCGCTTCAGTTCACGGTCCAACAGCTCGCGGCCGGCCTGCACGTTGCGGGCACGGTCAAGCTTGTGGAACCAGTTGCGTACCTTCTCACGCGAACGCCCACTGGCCAGGAAGCCGTTGGACACCAGCAACCAGTCGCGCCTGGGGTCAGCCTCCTTGCCGGTGAGGATCTCGACGCGGTCGCCGCTGCGCAGACGGTAGGTCAGCGGCACGATGCGGCCGTTGATCTTGGCCCCGCGGCAGCGGTGCCCGACCATGGTGTGCACGTGGTAGGCGAAATCCAGCGGCGTGGCGCCCGCCGGCAGGTCCATCACCTCGCCCTTGGGGCTCAGCGCATAGACCCGGTCCTCGATCAGCTCGGCATCCAGCGCGCCGGCCAGATCATCCGCGCTGCCCGGCTCCTGCGCCTGCTCCAGCAGCTGGCGCATCCAGGTGATCTTGCGGTCGAAGGACTTCTCCGCGCCCTTGCCACCCTCCTTGTACTTCCAGTGCGCGGCCACGCCCAGCTCGGCCTGCGCATGCATTTCATGGGTGCGGATCTGGACTTCGATGGTGCGCCCTTCCGGGCCGATCACCGCTGTGTGCAACGAGCGGTAGTCATTGGCCTTGGGGCGCGCGATGTAATCGTCGAACTCGCTGGGAATCGGCGTCCACAGCGCATGCACCACGCCCAGCGTGGCGTAGCAGGCGCCAACGTCATCGACCATCACCCGCACCGCACGCAGGTCGTACAGCTGCTCGAAGGCCAGCTGCTTTTTCTGCATTTTTCGCCAGATGCTGTAGATGTGCTTGGGCCGGCCGCTGACTTCGCCACGGATGCCCTGCTCGGCCAAGGCCGCCGACAATTTCTTCTTCACCGCCTCCACATAGCGCTCACGGGCGATGCGGGTCTCGTCGACCTCCCGGGCAATATGGCGGTAGGTTTCCGGCTCGAGGAAGCGGAATGCCAAGTCCTCCAGCTCCCACTTCAACTGCCAGATACCCAGCCGGTTGGCCAGCGGTGCGTGGATGTCGCGGGTCAGCTGGGCCAGCGCGCGGCGCTCTTCGGCTGGCAGCTTGTCGGCCGCACGCATGCAGGCCAATTGCCGCGACAGCAGGATAGGCACCACCCGCAGGTCATGGATGATAGCCAGCAGCAGCCTGCGCAGGCCTTCGCTGTTGCGGCCGGCCTCGCGCCCGGCATGCAGCGCCCACACCTGATCGGCAGCCTCCTGCCCGTCCAGCAGCCCGTTCACCGCCGTGGCACTTGGCCCCAGCGGCAACTCGGCCACGCGCGCGCGCAATCCCGGCAGATCGAACAGCAGGGCGGCGGCGATCACACTTTCATCGGCGGACAGCAGCGCCAGCGAATCCAGGGTGTCGGCAAGTACCGGCCAGGACAGGCGCGGCGATACATCCGTGTCGGCCTGCTGCCAGCAGGCCAGCAAGGCCTGACGCAGCGGCTCGGACAGGGCACGGGTTGAGGCGCGCTGCAGCAGCGCTTCCAGACCGGGGGTGGGGGAACTGTTCACAGCATTCAATTACGGGCGGATGCCCCTACACTAGCGCCCACCCTCTCTGGGAACAATGTTCATGAAGCTGCCCCGCCTTGCTGTCCTGCTTGCCGCCACCGCTTTGTCGTCGTACCCATTCACCGATGCACACGCCCAGCGCGTGGTACAGGGGGATCTGCAGCAGCAGATGTCCGCCGCGGAATTCAATGCCGCCGGCTTGAACAAGCTCAGCCCCGAAGAGCTGGTCACACTCAACAACTGGCTGCAGGGCAAGGTGGCACAGGCTGCCAGCGTCGCCGTGGAACAGGCGCGCGAAGAAGGCCGCCAGGAAGTGATCGTCAAGAACCGCGGTTTTTTTGCCTTCGGCTCCCAAGATCCGATCGAAGCTGTGCTGGCAGGTGAATTCCGCGGTTTCGGCAAGGGCCGCCAGTACACACTGGACAACGGCCAGGTCTGGGAACAGACCGATGACACCAGCGCTGGCGGTATGCGCAAACAGGATCCAAAGGTACGCATCACTCCCGGCATGATGAACGTGTGGTACCTGCAGATCGACGGGCTCAATACCCGTGCCAAGGTCCGCCGTACCAAGTAACCGCACCTACCCTGCCCCGGCCGCATCAGCCTGGGCAGACGTTCCCCATGTTCTTCTTCAGCCTGTGAGCCTGCCTTCGCCATGCGCATATTCGTTCTGACCCTGCTGTTACTGATACTGCCCGTCAGCGCAGCCGCACAGGTATACAAATGCAAAGGCAAGTCCGGTGAAACCGTGTATTCCGAGCATCCCTGCGATGCCCGCGCCGAGCCGATGAAGCTGCGTGAATCAGCGGTTTCAGCTCCGGCGCCGCAGCAACCGGCAGTCTCCGAGGGCGAGCACGGAGGCGCAGGCGATGGTGAACCGGCAACAGCGCCAGCCAACAGCGAGGAGCTGGCACGAGCACGCGACGCTGAGCGCAGCTGCATCAGCACAGCCACTGCGTCCATCTATGGCTCTTCCAATGACCGTGTCGGCACCCTGCAGCAGCAGATGGGCATGCTCAACGAACAGCTCGCCGCAGCCCAGGATGCACAACGCAGCAAGGCCTTGCGGGAACGGATGGCAACCTTCCGCCAGGCCATCAGCCGCGAACACGCAAGCGCCCACGCGCAGATGAACACCGCCCGTCGCGCCTGCGTCCAGCAGCACCGCCCAGGTGCTGCCGCCGCGCGCTGAACGCAGCTGCGATCAGCTGCGTAGCGCAGCCACCCGCTGCGCCAGCTTCTTGGCCGAGATTCCGGAACGGAAGCCCAGCTCCTGGGCGAACAACGACACCCGCAACTCCTCGATATCCCAGCGCAAGGCCGCCCATTGTGGGCGCTGCGCCAGACCCTGCACACGCGCTTCCTGCAAGGCATCAACGAAGGGCTTGAGCTCCAGCATGCGCGCCTGATCACGTGGTGGATCACGCTTCGCGCGCTCGGCACGCAGGATCATCGCCTTCAGATAGCGCGGGAACTGCGCCAACGCATCGGCCGGGGTCTCGCGTAGAAAACCGGCATGCACCAGACCGGCCAACTGCGCCTGCATATCGTCAAGATTGCCGCGTGCCCAGCCCATCAGCGGCGACTCCAGCTGCGGCTTCAGCTCGCCGGTCAGACCGAGGATGCTTTCGGCCAGTTTGAGCCGCTCCATCGCCTCGCCGAACAGGCGCTTACCGGCGTCGGCAACGCGTTGCTGGAAGGCTTCTGGTGTGCGTATCGCTTCCAGCCCATCCGCCAATACCGCGTTCACCGCGGCATCGACCAGATCGCCACGCAGCCGTTCCTGCGATTCGATGGACGCATACAACAGGCCGGTCTTTGGCGACACCGGCAGCTGCTTGCGTGCCTGCTTGAGCTTGTCGGCCAAGGCGATCTCCAGCAGGCGGCGTACGCCCTGCGGATGCGCCAAGGCGGCTTCATTCCGGTCGGCAAAGATCCGCAGCGCAGCGGCCTCGCCGGTATCGACCAGCGCCGGATAGGCCGGCACCCCGGCTTCACCCGGAACCTGCTCGGGAATGGCAGTAGTCGGAAACTCGCGCAGCCCCTCGGCAGCCAGGGCCGCGCCTGCACGTGCTGCAAACGCGCTGCCGGCGCGCTCACCAAAACGGGCACGCAGTGCATCCAGGTCACGCGACATGGCGAGCAGCTTCATGCCGTCGTTCTCGCCGGAAGCAGACGACTTTCCACGTGTTGCGTTAGCAGATGTCACTTCAAACAGCCGCAGATTCATGCGCAGATGCGGGTCCAGCGACTCGACGTCGAAATCCGTGGCCGCGACCATCGCACCGGTAGCCTTGGACAGGAAGCGCGCCAGCTCGCCACGGATGTCATCAGCCGACGGCTGCGCCCAGGCTTCCGCAAATGCGCGACCAAAGTCCGGCGCCGGCACATAGTTGCGGCGCATCGCCTTGGGCAGACTGCGGATCAAGGCCGAGGCCTTGTCCGCGACAAAGCCGGGCGCAAGCCACGACAGCCGCGCCGGGTCCAGCGCATTGAGCAGATGCAGCGGTACATCGAGCGTGACGCCATCCTCCTCGCTGCCCGGCTCAAATCGGTAATGCATCGCCAGCCGCGCATCGCCCAACGGGAAATACTTCGGGTAACGATCCTGTTCACTGCCCTCGCCCGGCAACAGATCGGTCAGCGACCAATGCAGGCTGCGGCGTTGTTCCGGCGGCAAGGCCTTCCACCAGCCATCGAGCAGATTGGCCGAATGGATATGCGAAGGCACCCGATCCAGATACCAGCGCGCCTGCCAATCCTCATCGGCAACGATGCCGGCGCGGCGCAGCTTGGCTTCCTCTTCGCGCGCCTGCTCCAGCAGCTTCATGTTGTCGGCCACAAAACCAGCGCGGGTGTTGATTTCGCCGGTCACCAACGCCTGACGCACGAAGATGTCGTGGGCTTCGCCGGGGTTGATTCTGCCGTAATGCACTGGCTTTTTCGGTGCCAGCACCAGGCCGAACAGACTGATCTGCTCGGAGGCCAACACCTGGCCCTGGGCACGCGACCAATGTGGGTCGAAGTGCTTGCGCGCCAGCAGATGCGGCAGCTCGGCAATCACCCAGTCCGGCTCGATCGAGGCATTGGTCATGCCCCATACCCGCGCCGTATCCAGCAGCGTGGCACTGAGCACCCACGGCGGTGGTCGCTTGGCCAGGGCAGAACCCGGGAACAGATGGAAACGACGCTGACGCGGGGCCTGGAAGTCGCCCTTCTCGGTGCGATGGCCGATCTGGGTCGGCAGGCCAGCCAGCACCGCACGGTGCAGGGTCTGATAGGCCGCTATGCGTACTTTGTCGGGGATGGAGGAAAAACCGGGGTCAGAGTCGAGTTTCCTCGTATTTTTCCCAGACACGGAAGGAACAACGGGGGAACCCGACTCTGACCCCGGTTTTGCTCCCTCGCGCGCCAGCCGCGCAGCCTTGTGCTGCTCGCCACGCGTAGCCTTGCGCTTTGCCTCTACATCACCACCTGCCGGCAAGGCCGGTGGCGCCGACAACAACGCCTTGCTGAAGGTCTCGTCCTCGCCCATCGCCCAGCCCAACTCCTCGCACAACAGGCGTAGCTGGCGATGCAGTTCACGCCATTCGCGCATGCGCAGGAAACCGAGGAAATGGCGCCCGCACCAGTCGCGCAGCTTGGACTGGGTGAGGTCTTCGTGGGCATCACGGTAGGCATTCCACAACCGCAGAATGCCGATGAATTCGGAGCGCGCATCGGCAAACAAGGCATGCGCGTTGTCAGCCGCTTCGCGCGCTTCCGGCGGCCGCTCGCGCGGGTCCTGGATGCCGAGGAAGGACGCAATCACCAGCATCTCGCGCAGGCAACCGCCTTTGTGCGCGGCAACCAACATGCGCCCAAGTTTCACGTCCACCGGCAGACGAGCCATCTGCCGGCCGATGTCGGTGAGCTTGCGCTCCTCGTTGATGGCACCGAGCTCGGCCAGCTGTTGCCAGCCGTCGGCTACCGCACGTTCGTCTGGTGCTTCCAGGAACGGGAATTCGTCGATCTTGCCCAGGCCCAACTGCAGCATGCGCAGGATCACGCCGGACAACGAGGAACGGCGGATTTCCGGATCGGTGAACTCCGACCGGCTCAGGAAGTCCGCCTCCGAATACAGCCGGTAACACACACCCTCGGAGATACGACCGCAGCGGCCCTTGCGCTGGTTGGCGCTGGCTTGCGAAATCGGCTCGATATGCAGGCGATCGAGCTTCTGCCGCGGGCTGTAGCGTTTGACCCGCGCATAGCCAGGATCAACCACATAGCGGATGCGCGGTACGGTCAGCGAGGTTTCGGCGACGTTGGTGGTCAGCACCACGCGCCGCTTCGGGCCGGGATTGAATACCCGGTCCTGGTCCTTGGCCGACAAGCGCGCATACAGCGGCAGCACTTCTGTTTCGCGGTATTTGCGCCGTTCCAGGGCTTGGTGGGTATCGCGGATCTCGCGCTCACCCGGCAGGAAGATCAATACATCACCGCGCGCATCGCTGCGGGTGATTTCATCGACGGCAGCGACAATGGCCGAGACCGGATCCATCGCCGATTCGCTGTCCGCTTCCACACGCTTGCCTCGCGCTGGTGCGGCAGCGCTGTCGGCGCTCTTGCCCATTTCTTCCAGCGGCCGGTAGCGTACCTCCACCGGATAGGTTCGGCCTTCGACATTGACCACCGGCGCATTGTCGAAGTGGAGCGAGAAACGCTCGGTATCGATGGTGGCCGAGGTCACGATCAACTTCAGGTCCGGGCGCTTGCGCAGCAGCTGCTTCAGATAACCCAGCAGGAAGTCGATGTTGAGGCTGCGTTCGTGCGCCTCGTCGATAATCAAGGTGTCGTAACGCGACAGCCAGCGGTCCGAGGCAATCTCGGCCAGCAGGATGCCGTCGGTCATGAACTTGATGCGGCTGTCTTCACCGACCTTGTCGGTGAAACGCACCTGGTAGCCGACCACCGTGCCCAGCTCGGTCTGCAGTTCCTCGGCCACACGCGCAGCCACCGCACGGGCGGCGATACGGCGCGGCTGGGTGCAGCCGATCATGCCGGCCTCACCGCGACCAGCGGCCAGGCACAGCTTGGGCAGCTGGGTGGTCTTGCCGGAACCGGTTTCGCCAGCGATGACCACCACCTGGTGGGCCCGGATAAGGCCGCTGATCAGCTCGGCCTCACGCGCGATTGGCAGGGCTTCGTCCATAGTGATGGCGATCGGCCGCGCGGCGCGCTGCTGGCGCTGCGTGTACGAGCGCTGCAGCTGCTGCTGGAAGGCCTGCTCGGCCGCTGCGTCCGCGGGCTTGCCCTGCCAGCGTGACAGCAGCCCCAACAGGCGCCCACGGTCACGGCTCATCGCCCCGTCAATGGCGGGGCGGGCGGCGCGCAAGCGCGCGGACAGGTCTTTTTCGATAGCGCTCATCAATCGTTCAACGTCAAAACTTGAAATACAGGTATGGTGCCCAGAGCGCTATTGTGAAGCCATTCAACCCGCCAAGGAGAAAAGCGTCATGGCCAAGGCCAAGAACAGCAGCAAACCAGAAGCCGGCAAGAAGAAGCAGGCCGCAGCAGCAGCCGTCACCAAGACGGAAATCGGCAAGAAAAAACTGGCAGCCGCCGCACCCTCGGCACCTGCCGTAGATATCGGGATCAAGGACTCGGATCGCAAGAAGGTCGCCGACGGCCTTTCACACTTCCTTGCCGATTCCTACACGCTGTACCTGAAGACCCACAATTTCCATTGGAACGTCACCGGGTCGATGTTCAACTCGCTGCACAACATGTTCATGGACCAGTACACCGAGCAGTGGAACGCCCTGGACGAGATTGCCGAGCGCATCCGCGCATTGGGCTTCAATGCGCCGGGTTCCTACCGCGAATTCGCCGCACTGACATCGATTGCCGAGGAACCGGGCCTGAATGACAGCGCTGATTGGCGCGAGATGGTGCGCCAGCTGGTGATCGGCAACGAAGCGGTCTGCCGGACCGCACGCAAGGTGCTGGACCAGGCCGATGACGCCGACGACGCCCCCAGCGAGGACCTGCTGACCCAGCGCCTGCAGATCCATGAGAAGTATGCGTGGATGCTGCGCTCGCTGCTGCAGTAAAAGGTTCGGCCCAGTACCTGTAGTGGGGGGGGGGGGGGGG